>JAVHRK010000036.1:0-5491 GCA_036171615.1 Bacteriovoracaceae bacterium | reverse complement strand
CCAGAACAATAGGCCAAATAATTTTTACTAGAAAATTAAATCATGAGCAGTATATCTTGCAGTTATTATAGAATTTATTTTTCTTCCTCTCTTACAGGGGTGTCACTTTACTTTAATTCTCGGTTCAATTGGCAATGCCTTTATTCTCAAGAGAAGAATACGGCTTGAAGAAGAGTCGTTAGAAGTTGAATCTTATAGCTCTAAATTCTATAATAAAAAACGTTTTGTTAGTAATCTATTTTAATTTGTCTTGCGATTTTAAGGGAGCTTAAAATTACAACTTCTCCCAAATATATTTCAGAGCAAATTCCAACTGAGCTTGTACATGTGGAATCAAATCTGTCTTTTTTTGCTTAGTTTTTTCATCCATATACTGCGAGCGGCTCATTTCTATTTGAATAGTGTGTTGACCAATCTCTGGCTTTCCGTATTGCTGAGTTACTCTACCTCCGTAATATGGCCAATTGTAGGCAACTTTAAAACCGGCCTTAGTATAAGCTTCAATAACTAGGTCTTTAAAGAAAGGGTCAGCACTTTTACCTTTTTGATCACTTACAACAATATCTGCTCGAGTTTCTCCAGGGTCAAGATGTGCTTTAGTTCCTAACGAGGGCATACTATGGCAATCAAGATGGTAGATATTTTTAAAACCAAGTTCATTAAATTTTGTGAATTGATTTTTTATCGCCGAATGAAATGGATCATAAATTAACTCTACTAATTTATGATGAAGTTCCAATGGCATTGGTCTGGGCATTAAGATGTCACCCTCCGTGGTGCTAGACCAATGAAAGCCGCGAGGGAATTTGCCACTAGGGTTAGTACTGCCGATAACCGAGTCACTATCGATATCTTCAGGGATGCGGTTTAAATCTACAGCATAACGATGCCATTTGGTTTTAATCAGGGGCAGATGGAGTTTTTCAATGGCAGGGCCATAGAGTTGGTCTACATAGCGGTCTACGTCATACATCAATAACACTTCTGGCAATTTTTTCAACCAGTCAATATCAGCAGGAATTTCTTCTCCTGAATGAGGGATTGAAACAAAAAGTGGTTTAGACATAAAGCCTCCATGGCGTTTCGATGAAAAAAAAAATATAATAAACCCGCATAATATTTTTTTACAAGGTAAATTATATGAAAAAAATAAAAGTATCTCTAATGGGTGGAACTGGCTATGCCGCTTCCGAATTAATTAAAAGATTAGTTACACACCCCAATGTCGAACTAGTAAAAATCGCCAGTATTGACCATGTGGGAGAAAATATCGGCAAAGTACACAAAAACTTTGGTAATCGACTAAATTATACATTTGAAAATTTATCAGCTGCTGAGTTGGCACAACAATCAGAATTAGTCTTTTTGGCCTTGCCCCATAAAGTTTCGTTTTTAAAAATTCCAGAATTATTTCCATTTAACGTAAAAATTATTGATTTTTCTGGTGATTACCGAATTCAAGATGCCAAACTTTATGAAAAGTTTTACGGCGCGACACATTCCAATCCAGAAAATATAAAATCATTTGTCTACGGGCTTCCAGAATTAAATAAAGAAATGATCAAGACTGCTAGTCGTATAGCCAACCCAGGTTGTTTTGCCACAGCTTGCGCCCTTAGTGTTCTTCCTCTTGCTCATGCGGGTTTGTTAACTGGTAAGGTTAGAATAGTTGGCCCAACAGGAAGTTCTGGTTCAGGCGTATTGCCATCAGAGGGAACACATCATCCGATTAGACATAATAATATGAAAAGCTATAAAGTTTTAAATCATCAACATCAACCAGAAATTGAACAAACACTCCGTGCAGCTGGAGCAAAAAATCTGGCCGTTGATTTTATTCCAATTTCAGCACCACTTTCTAGAGGCATTTTAGTTAATTCAATATGTGATTTGCCAGCTGATATTAAATTAACTGACATTGAAAATATTTACAAAGAGTTCTATAAAAATTCACCTTTTATTAGACTCACAGGTAGTAAAGAATTTCCGGAAGTTGTTTCTATCGCAGGAACAAATTTTGTGGAAATTGGATGGGCATTAAAAGAAGAGTTTAATGGAACAAAAAGTTTTGCTGCTGTTTGCACCATGGATAATTTAGTAAAAGGTGCTGCCGGACAAGCAATACAAAATATGAATTTAATGTACGGACTTGATGAAATGACCGGGCTTGATGATTTTGGACGATGGCCATAAAAGGAGAGAGTCATGGGACTTACAGTTTTAAAATTTGGTGGTGAAATCGCTGACAATAAAGTTCAATTACAAAACTTACTTCTTTCTATAAAAGAATTATTAAATAATGGTGAACAAATTATTTTAGTTCATGGCGGTGGCCCCATTGCAACGATGCTTTCAAAAAAATTAAATATTGAGACTCAATTTGTTGGTGGCAGAAGAATTACAGACGAGGCGACATTAGAAGTAATTAAAATGACTTTGCCGGGAATTATTAATACTAACGTGTTATCGATGTGTAAGAAAAACAAAGTAAACGCCGTAGCAGTGAATGGCCTCAATATCATTCTTGCCAAAAAGCGTCCACCCAAAGCAGTCTCTGGTAGTAATGGAGAGTTGGTTGATTTTGGATTAGTGGGGGATATTACTGGAATTGAAAATAAATTACTCTTCGACCTTTTAGAAAAAAAATATTTACCAGTAGTTAGTCCCTTGGCATGTGATCAAGAAGGACAAGTACTAAATATCAATGCCGATACAGTCGCAGTTCAAATTGCAAAAGCAGTAAAGGCAGATCGATTTATTTTCATCACTGGAATCGGTGGAGTTTTTGCCAATATAGAAGACAAGAGTTCTCGCTTTAGTAAATTAACTATTGCAGAAGCAGAAGCACAAATTAAAAATGGTACTATTCAGGGAGGCATGATTCCAAAACTAGAAGAGGCCTTCGAATTATTAAATGGAAAGCTAACTGCCTTTCATATTGTGGGATTAAATACGGATAAGGATGTCTTACTCGAATTACAAAACCCAGGTAGTGTGGGAACAGTTATTATTAATTCAATTTAATTGTTAATTTAGAATCAACCATGGACTTACTGAGTTTCAATTTCAATTCAAGAATATAATTATACGGCGAATTTACATAGTCTATTTATAACTTATCTTAATAATCGGATGCAATTAGTAAAATTTACTATTTAAATCAATAAATTCTATTAAAATTAAGTTATTGGTGATATTTCCTGCTTATTATGAAAATAAATGTACGTTTTTTAGAAAATCTTAAAGTAGAGGCCAATTTTGACGATTTCAAATTGGTTGCAGATCAACCCATTCGATATAAAGGCAATGGGACAGCTCCTGGCCCTTTTGATTATTTCTTGGCCTCATCTGCAATGTGTGCGGCTTACTTTGTTAAAGTCTATTGCCAGGGGCGAAATATTCCAACTGAAGATATTAAACTTACACAAAATAATATTGTAGATCCTGAAAATAGATACAAACAAATATTTAGCATTCAAGTAGAACTTCCAGAAAGTATTTCAGAGCATGATCGTGAAGGAATATTAAAATCAATCGAGCGATGTACTGTTAAAAAAGTTATTCAACAACTTCCAGAATTTAAAATTGAAATCATAGATGTACTGGGGAAAGATTCAGGACCGATTTACGATAATGTTGTCGGTAGTACAAAGACAATGATTCTGGGTAAGGATAATTCCCTTGAAGAAACTATTGCTACTATGTCTGCAAAAATTGCAGCGTTAGGTATTAAAATTGAAATCGCATCTTGGCGCAATCCTGTTCCTCATGTGTGGTCGGTACATATTCGAGATGCGGATTCTCCTATGTGTTTTACAAATGGTAAAGGGGCAACAAAAGACGCAGCTCTTTGTTCCGCTTTGGGCGAATATTTAGAACGAATTAGTAATAATTATTTATATAACGATCAGTTTTTAGGTGAAGAAATTTCCAACTCTGATTTTGTTCATTATCCCAATGAAAAATGGTTTAAACCTGGCCCTAAAGATACTCTACCTAATGGCCTGATGGATAAAAATCTCCTTGAAATATACAGTTTAGAAAATGAATTGAAGGCCTCGCATTTAATTGATACAAATTCTGGAAATACCAAAAGAGGGATTTGTGCCATTCCATATGAGCGACAGTCTGATAAAGAGATTGTTTATATTCCTGTGAATCTCATTGGAAATTTATTTGTAAGTAATGGAATGAGTGCTGGAAATACAAAATATGAAGCGCGTGTTCAATGTCTTTCAGAAATTTTTGAACGAGCAGTAAAAAATAAAATTATCTTAGAAGAAATTACGCTTCCTGATGTTCCTAGAAATGTTTTAGAAAAATATCCTAAAATTATGGAAGGAATTAATAAATTAGAGGCAGAGGGATTTCCTATCATAGTAAAGGATGCTTCGTTAGGTGGGCAATTTCCAGTTATGAGTGTTACTCTAATGAATCCCAAAAATGGAGGAGTCTTTGCTTCATTTGGAGCCCATCCAAAATTTGAAGTAGCGCTCGAACGTACGTTGACTGAATTATTGCAAGGTAGAAGTTTTGAAGGTCTTAATGTCTTAACTCCTCCGACTTTTAATCAAAATGCCATTTGTGAACATAATAACATTGTTGATCATTTTATAGATTCTACTGGAGTTATCTCTTGGAAATTCTTCAGTGAAAAAGCTGACTATGAATTTGTGGAATGGGATTTTTCGGGCTCTACAGAAGAAGAAAATAATTATTTAATGGGTATTTTGAAAGATTTAAAGAAAGAAGTTTATATTGCTGAGTTTGAAGAGCTTGGGGTCAATGCCTGTCGGATTTTAGTTCCAGGGTACTCTGAAATATATCTAGCGGAAGATCTTATTTGGGATAATCATAATAAATCAATAAATTTTAGAACTGACATACTTAACTTGCATTCGTTGGATAATAAGGCACTTTTAAAATTACTGAAAAAATTAGATGAGAGTGAAATTGATGACTACACAAAAATTGCAGAATTAATAGGTGTGGCCTTTGATGAAAATACCGTTTGGGGACAACTCAATATTGGTGAATTAAAATGTTTGATTCTCTTAGCGCTTAAACGTTTTGAAGACGCCAAAGTTTATGTTGAAATGTTTTTAACTTTTAATGATAATTCTAATGCTAGAAAAATGTATTATATGGCACTTAATACGGCCCTTGATATTACCTTAGATGATGAACTTGATCTGGAAGACTATATTCCCAATATGACCAGAATGTTTGGAAACGAAATATTGAAAAATGCTTTGGATACCATTACAGGTGATATGAAGTTTTTTGGATTAACTAAAACGAATATGCAGCTTGAGGGACTAGACAAGCATTTAAGGCTTATCGAAAGTTATCGTAAACTCCAAGCAGCGAAACAAAAGTTTTGGGCAAAGTAGTTATATTTTCATTTAGGGCCTTGTAAAATTTACATTGTGCTCCTCTATCTATTGAGAAAAAATCAGAGCATGGTATCCTAATTAAAAAACAATGAGGT
>JAVHRK010000035.1:0-23326 GCA_036171615.1 Bacteriovoracaceae bacterium | reverse complement strand
AGCACTTTAGCCTGTATGTAATTTTTACCTATGTAATTTGTGGGTAAATGTCAGAGATCAAGTTTTGTAAATTTTTATTTTGTGTTAATAATAGCTTAACAAATACCTATGCAAAAAAAGGAATATAAAATGAAAAAAATATTTATCTTAACAATACTAACAACATTAAGTTCGGTCTCACTTGCTTCCGATGAACAAATCGTTTGTCCCAATTCATCTGCTGAAATAGTGGCAATGATTCAAGCTCCAGGAACATATTGCTTTCAAGCTAAAGAAATAGCAAACCAGTGTGCTTTTGGTAGTTCACGTGATTTAAAAACTGCTGGAGCAGCAACAGCAGTATGCTTAAAAGAAGCAGGTAAGCTGTCTTCTGCTGATCAGAGTCTATTGGCCGTTATGGAAAACAGATGTAATCAAACATATGAAAACCAACAAGGTACAATGTATCAATCAATGAATGCATTTTGCCATTTAGATGCAGTTAGTTTTATTAGAAATCTTCAATCAGATATTGAAAATGAACAAATGTGAAAGTTATCTTAAGGTAATTTAAGCCTTATCGCTATATACAACTATAAAACTACATAGCATAATAAAATACCTAATAGCGGAAATTATGAGAGTAGGTTTATGTGATCTTCTGTATGAAGAAAATTTTAAGTATAATTGCGATTTTTTTTACATTGTCGTCATTCGCTCAAGATAAAATTCTCAATTCAAATATTGTATTTAAAAATCAAAACAATGAAGACGTTAAGATTTCCCAACTCAAAGAAGAATTCACCGTTCTAACTATGGTTTATACAGAATGTAAAAAAACATGTCCGCAGCTCACTATAAAAACATTGAAAGAAATTGAAACTTTTTTTAAGAATAAAAATAAAAATGTATCTCTTATATTAATCTCACTTGATCCTGAACATGATACTCCGGCCGAGTTGAAAATTTTTAAAGATAAAATTACAACAAGCCAGAATTGGCATTTTCTAGTGACTAACAAATCTAACACGAGAGAAATTTCAAAATTATTAGGACTTGGGGATTATTGGACAATGGATGATCATATCGTTCATGGATTTAAAATTACAGTTTTAGATACAAAAAATTCAGAATCAAAAATAGTTGACTTTAATAGTCCCAAATTAGAAAAGGTATTAATCTTCAAACCTTGACTATCATTAAATAGAGAATGATAATAAAACAATGATAAATGTTATGGTTTGTACCACGTGAAGTTGTTATATTATTTTTCATCCTTAAGAAGAAGACTACTTCTCTTAACCATTCTACCAATTTCTATAATGATTATAGTAAGCATGGTTTCATCTTATTCAATAAGAGTACTCACAAGTGAACTTGACGATATTAGGCTGAATAGGGTCCCACTTATAGAGACCTCCTTAGAAATGTCCAACAGTATTAGTGCTCTTTTACGAATTTCAATCCAAATTTCACAAAGCGATTCAGATGGCTTGAGTTATATTGAATTTGTAAATGCTAAGAAAATTTATGAAGAAATTTTAAAATCAAAAATTAATTATAAAAAACTATCTAGATCTAACAAAGAAATAAATTTATCAAAACCCATAGATGAAAGTTGGAATTCGATTGAGTCAATTTTTACCGTTGTATTTTCTCAAGTAAATAAACTGGATCTAAAAGACAAGGTCGAAACAGAAAAATTTCTTAATAGATTTAGAAGTGTTCTTGGGTTATTGCTTTCCTCCTTTGATCAAATAGGAAGTTCTTTTAAAAAGCTCGACAAAAATAGAAATGAGGAGATGGATACATTACTCAGGAAAAATGAATTGATTGCAAAGAAAGTAAATAATATATCCATGAGCATTAGCTTACTGGGTATTGTAATAACTATAATTCTTGGATTTATAATAGGAAATAAAACAAAAATTGCAATGAGTGATATTTCTGGAGAGTTACAAGAGGAGTCCAGTTTACTAACGGTTGCATCTAGTCGAGTTGTTAATTCATCTGAAAACTTAGCGACGATAGGAACTTCGCTTGCTACTTCACTCGAAGAAATAACAAGTCAATTTCAAGAAATTTTGTCTATGGTAAATAAAAATACCGAAGCAGTCATTGAATCCGAAAAGATAGCGAGTATTAATAAAGCTAGCTCGGCCAGTGGGGAAATCGCAGTTAAGCAATTGGTTGAATCGATTCATGATATTAAGATGAATAACAATAGTTTTTCAAATGAACTTGTTTTGATCATACAAAAAATAAATGGAATGTCTCAGGTCATTAATCATATTGGTGCAAAAAGTAAAATAATCGATGACATTGTTTTTCAAACAAAACTTTTATCATTTAACGCCTCAGTTGAGGCCTCAAGGGCCGGTGATGCAGGAAAAGGTTTTTCAGTTGTCGCTGGTGAAATAGGATCACTTGCTAGTATCTCAGGGGAGGCTGCGAAAGAAATTTCAGAATTATTGGCAACTTCTATTAAAGCAATTAATCAAATTGTGAATGAGTCACAGGCGGTTGTTGAAAATTTATGTAAAATTTCGCAAGTTAAAATTACTCGAGGAAGTGAAATTGTAGATGAATGTAAAGAATCATTTTCAAATATCTCAAATAATATTTCCAAACTAGATTCGGTAATTAGTAATATTTCTCTTTCTTCTAGAGAGCAAGCAATCGGTATTAAAGAAGTCTCTCTAGCAGTTTCTAATATCTCACAAATTTTAAATAAAAATAGAGAACTTGCAGTTAGCTCAACTGAGATTTCTGAAGATCTAAATTTGCAAGCAGAGTCTTTGGAACTTATTGTAGTAAAGCTAATGATATTATTAAATGGTAGCATAACCCCCCAGCACTTAAGAGGATAAAATGAGTAAGTTACTTCTGCAAAAAATTATTTTTGGAATTCTATTTTTTAGTTCAGCCGTTTTTGCTGAAGAATTGGGCTTACCGCTCCACGGTTTTGCAGATGCAAGTGGAGGTTTTTCTTCTCGATCAACTCCAATTGATCAGCGTATTAGTGGATTCAAGCTTGGAACTGTCGACTTATACTTAACCCCAGAATTTGATGATAAAGTTAAATCTTTAATTGAAATTGCTTTCGAGCCTGATAGAGGAACTGGTGGAATTAATCTTGACGTCGAGAGATTACAACTTGGTTATACAGTAACTAATAATGATACTATTTGGTTTGGTCGTTTTCACACTCCATTTGGAGTATGGAACAATGCCTATCACCATGGTTCTCAATTGCAGACATCTATTTATAGACCCAAGTTTATTGACTTTGAAGATGCCGGTGGAATAGTACCTGCACATTCAGTGGGTATTTGGGATAAAGGAATAATTAGACTCAAAAAAAGTCGAATTAATTATAACACTTATCTTGTCAATGGTAGTCGAACTATTCTCGACGGAACTTCGGGACCAGGCGCACTTGATATGAATAATTATAGGAATGATAAAAATAATTTCATGGTGGGAGGTACAATTTCGTCTTACCATGATTTAGGAATTACAGATAGCTTTGAGATTGGTTTACATGGATTTTTAACAACTATCAATTCCTATAATGGGGATACCTACGATCTTACTGCAGTTCATTCAACCGATGTCAAAATGTTTGGTGGATTTTTTTCATTCAATAAAAATAATTGGGAATTATTATCAGAATATTATGGATTTTATAATAAAGATAAATTAGTTTCTGGTGCACCATTATTGAAAAGTCATGCAGCTTTTGCGCAGTTTACATATAATATTAATTCAATATATTCTAGTTATTTTAGAGCTGAAAATTCTTCATTGAATCAGAACGATTCGTATTTTAAAGATCAATTGAGTGGTCGTTCTTATACTAGATATTCACTTGGATTTAAGAAAAATATTAATTCAAGAGCAGCGTTTAAACTTGAGTTTTTACACACGTCGAAGGATGAAAATTTAAATCCTTATAATATTGTTCAATATAGTTACGCAATTAGATTTTAATTTTTGGAGTGCGATTTATGAAATTATTATATTTTTTGATCCTTGGGATAAGTTCATTTCAGTTGTTTGCAATAGATATTTTTATAGTTTGCAGTCCAGATATCAATATTACAAAGACAGAAATCAAAGAATCATATATCGGAAATAAACAGTTAGCTGGTTCTATCAAATTAAATTTAGTTGAAAATAAATCATTACAGAATGAATTCTTAACAAAAGTAATTGGAATAGATAAATCAAAGTATGATGCTTTATGGGCCAAAAAATCTTTTCAAGATGGAATAAATGCGCCAAAAGTAAAAGGAAGTGATTCCGATGTTATTGATTTTGTAAAAAATAATTCTGGAGCAATCGGATATGTTTCATCACCGGCCGGATTAAAAGTTATTGCTAAGTTTTAACAGAATTATGGTGCCTATCTACATAAAAGTTAAATTGATAACGAGTTAAGTAGTTCCACTTCAGATAAATCAAATTCATTTTTCTTTCTGAGACATTCTGAAAGTTGAGCTACGGTTACTTTTCCCTGGCGATAAACAGTTGCCATTGCCACATCACCGGCCAAAAGTGTTTTCACTGCAACACTACCCATTTCAGATGCAATTAACCTATCAGTAGGAGTTGGGTTACCACCTCTTTGGATATGACCCAAAATACAAACATGTGCTTGAAAATTAAATTTTTCTTTTAGAGCTCTTTGAATTGTGTGACCAACGCCTTCGACTTCGCCTTCGGCAGCAATAATAATTGAAGAAGTTTTTCCTCTTTTTATTCCTCGTTCAATATCGCTGGCTATTTTACCATAATCAATTTCACTAGTAGGTAAAACAACGTTTTCGGCACCAGTACAAATACCAACTTTTAGGGCAATCGCGGGTGATCTTCGTCCCATTACTTCAACAATAAATGTACGAGCATGTGAGTTCGCTGTATCTCGAATTTTATCTACTGCTTCAACTGCATTTTGAACGGCAGTATCAAATCCTATAGTATAATCAGTTCCACTGATATCATTATCAATTGTTCCTGGAATTCCTATGACTGGAATATTATGTTCAGTGTGTAGTTTCATGGCACCGTTAAATGAACCATCTCCACCGATAACAATTAAGCCATCGATCTTTTTGCGTTTTAAAAGATTAGCGGCTTCTTTTCGGCCTTCTTCTGTTTGAAACTCAGGACATCGAGAAGTTTGTAAAATAGTTCCACCATGTTGGAGAATATTTCCAACCGATGATACTTCCATTTCGCGAATATTTCCTTCTAATAGTCCTGCATAACCCTTTTGGATACCGTATATTTCAAGGCCAGATCCAATTGCTGTTCTCACTACGGCCCTTATAGCACAATTCATTCCTGGACTATCGCCACCACTACAAAGGACAGCGATTCTTTTGATTGTTGATTCACTCATACAGTTAACCCCATAATATCTAAAATTGTTGGAGCGACATCTTTTAATGCCACTACTGATTTATTTAATTCTAATTTACTATTTTTTAAACGTGGATCGAATATAACAAATGGAACAGGAGAGTCTGTGTGTGAGGTATGAATATCACCATTCTCGTAACACATTTGATCTGAGTTCCCGTGGTCGGCAGTTACTAGCATTGTAACATTTTCTTCAGTACATTTTGTCATTAAGCTTTTTATACATTCATCAAGTGTCTCAATGGCCTTTATGGCAGCAGGGAAATTCCCCGTATGTCCAACCATATCAGAGTTGGCAAAATTAACTAAGTAAAAATCAATGGTATGATCTGCAAGTGCTTCTTCTAATTTATTTAAAACAAGATAAGCACTCATTTCAGGTTTTTGGTCATAGGTTGAAACTTCTTTAGGAGAAGGAATAAGTGTTTGAGTTTCACCAGGAAAAGGTGTTTTTTCTCCACCGTTAAAAAAGAAAGTTACATGGGCATATTTTTCTGTTTCTGCAATCTTGAATTGTTTTTTACCTTTATTAGATAATAGTTCAGATAAGGTTCCTGAGATTTTTTCTTTATCAAATAAAACAGGTAAGGAAACATAATCTTGCACATAGGGAGTCATACACAGAAAATAACCTGGACGAGTTTCAACTGGAAATTCATGAAATTTTTTGTCAGCAAGAGCAAGCGTAATTTCAATTGCTCTATCTGGTCTATAATTAAAAAATAAAACTGCATCATCAGAATTCATTTTATATTTTTGATCGAATAATACAGGTGCAACAAATTCGTCATAACGTTTTTCTTTGTATTCATTTTGAATATATTCAAGAGGAGACAGCGTCGTAGTTTTTCCCTTACCCATAAAACAATCGTAACAACTTTTAATTTTTTCATATCGACGATCACGGTCCATTCCAAGTGAACGGCCTTGCATTGAAGCAAATGTAACTTCTTTTATCCTAGAAATTTCTTCAACATAAGTATGGCCTTTATCTTGAGCAGTATCTCGACCATCCATAAAAGCATGCAAATAAAGTTCAATGCCCTCATGAGAAAGGATAGAGATGAGCGCTTTCAAGTGACTTATATGAGAATGAACGCCACCATCAGAAAGAAGACCCATAAGGTGAATTCGATTTGAATGTGATTTTGCGTATGTAATTAATTTTTTCAACTCGGGCATTTTTGCAAGAGTATTATTTTCTACTGCTTCATTAATGCGAACAAGATCTTGTCTGATAGATCGTCCAGCACCAAGGTTCATGTGTCCGACTTCTGAATTTCCTGCAACACCTTTTGGAAGTCCTACTAATTCACCACCAGCTTCAATAGTTGTATAGGGGAAGTTTTTAAATAAAAAATCAATATTGGGCTTTTTAGCGTGAGCAATGGCATTTTTATTATCCTTGGGATTTATGCCATAGCCATCTAAAATTACCAGTAAAACTCGTTTATTAAAATTATGTAGATTCATTTAGTTTTCACCTTTTGATAGTAATCAGAAAGTATGACTGCTGTAGCGACGGAAACATTTAAACTTTCAACGTAATCTGTGCCAGGGATTTTAATAGCAGTACCTAGTCCTTGAATTTCTTTTGTGACTCCAAAAGCTTCCTCACCAAAGACAATAACAATATGATTTTGCCACTCAACTTCGTAAAGAGAAATTTTTGCATGTGATGATGTTGTGATAATTTGGTATTTATTTTTAGCAAGAAGGTCTAATGTCTTGTGGAAATTTTTTTCCTCAAAAACTTCCACAAACTCAGCTCCACCTTCAGAGGTACGAATGGCCGAGGCAGTGTCCGAAGATTTCCCTTCAGTGAGAATAATTCCATCCACTCCAAAATGAGCAGCGCTTCTAATAATGGCGCCGATATTATGTGGGTTTCCAACATTTTCTAAGGCCAATAAAAGAGAAGATTTTTTTTTGTCCAATAAAAATTGCGTCAGAGTTCGAACGGGCTTTTTATTTACCAACATACAAACGTCTTCGTGATGAGTTGCCTTTGTCATTTTATCTAGTTCTTCTCTTAATACGAGATGATACGCTCTCTTATTTTTAGCGCAGTATTTAGTAATATTGGAGTACTTATTTAATTTCTCTTTAGTTAAAAAGAATTGAATTATATCTTGAGGGCGCTTTTTAAAAACGGCCGCACATGCGTTCTCTCCATAAATTCTTATTTCAGCATTATCTTTTTTACTCATAACGGTGTACATGGTATCAATTTAGGTAAATATGGGCCATAGCAATCTGACAGCGTATTTAGCACCAAAGGAATGGAAGCGTGACTTTCGGGAAGACCTGCGTCTTGAACTTAAGCTTCGTGGAATCAAAATCCTTGAGCAGTATGATCGGCTCTTTTTATGTGAAGGCGAAGCGCAACAAGTGGTATTTGCCCAAGATACTTGGAATAACGTTGTACTGGCCAGTTATACTTCAATCTCAAATGCAGCGGAAACCCTTCGTGAAGCAGGCCCAAGGTGGAGTCACTATTCAATTCATAATCATCGTCGGGGTGAGCTTATTGCAGATAAAGCTCCAATGACCCGTCTCAAAAATTATAATTTTCTGGATGAGATTCCAAATACCTCAATTGGCGCATACGCACTATTATCAGACAAAGAGATGTTGATAAGTCCTAAAACTAAATGCCCACTTCCATTTGGCGAAATAAATTTTAATGAAGATAAAATAACTCCTCCTTCTCGCGCTTATTTAAAATTATGGGAATTATTTACTTTGTATAAATTAAAACCTAATGCCGGAATGAAAGTGATTGATGTCGGTAGCTGTCCAGGTGGATGGACTTGGGTTTTACAAAATGTAGGATGTCATGTCGTAAGCGTTGATAAGGCGCCATTAGATGAAAAAATAGCAGCGCTTCCCAATATTGAATTTAGACAAGAAAGTGCCTTTGGTCTCAGGCCTCAACATATAGGTCAGCTAGACTGGTTTTATTCAGATATTATTTGTTACCCCAGTAAACTTTTAGAATTAGTAAATCGCTGGAGAGAATCAGGCCTTGTTAAAAATTTCGCTTGTACTTTGAAGTTTCAAAATGAAACTGATTTTGAAACTATGTTTAAATTTGAAGAAATTCCAAACTCAAAAATTATTCACCTTGCATGTAATAAACACGAAGTGACTTGGGTGTCACAAAACTAAGTAGGAAAAAAATGGCCGCAATTAATTTATACAATCGTTATATGTTAAAAACTTATGGAGAACGAGTTCAAAAAATTGCCGTAGATGGTGGTTTTACTTGTCCTAATCGTGATGGAAGTAGGGGAGTTGGCGGTTGTACATTTTGCAATAATGATTCTTATGGCACAAAAAATAAAATGCCAGAAGTGAATGATCAAATCTTGGCCGGAAAACTATTTTATGAAAATAAATTTCCTGGTTTAAATAAATTTATTGTTTATTTTCAAAGTTATTCTAATACCTATAAGCCAATAGCTGAATTAGAAAAAATGTATACTGATGCTCTAAAAGTAGAGGGAGTTATTGGCCTGGCCATAGGAACTCGTCCTGATTGTATTGATAAAGAAAAAATTAGTATGTTAGAAGAAATGGCAAAAAGTTATGATATTACCATAGAGTATGGAATTGAATCTCTTATCGACAGCACTTTAGTAAAAATTAATCGTGGACATACCGTTCGTGAATTTGAACAAGCGATAAGTATGACTTATGGGCGTGGGATTAAAATGTGCACCCATTTAATTTTAGGTTTTCCATGGGAGACAGAAGCAGATATAGATTATACCGCCAAAACTATGGCGACGTACCCTCTCGATTTTATCAAAATCCATCAGCTACAAGTGGTGACAGATACAATTATGGGGAATGAATATAAAAAATCTCCATTTCCAGTTGTGACCAAGGAAGAATATTTTCATATGTTGGCAAAAATAATCACACATCTCTCACCAGAATTAGTAGTGCAAAGAATGTTTTCTCAATATCAAAAAGAATATTTACTTTCTCCACCTTGGAGCGAAACACTCTCTCAGTTAAATTCTGAATTTATAAATTTTTTAGATAAACGTGAACTTTATCAAGGTATGCATTTTAAAAAATAAGGCCCCGGTTTAGTAAACCGAGGCCACTAATACTAATCTACTTTTACAGATTCAATTGTATTTACGGATAATTCTTTCCCATTTGAGATTAGGTTTTCGCCTAAGTCAGAAAAGTCTAAGGCTACTTTTAAATTTACATCATGAACTCTATTAAAGATTCCACCCAATTTAGGGGCACCTAATTTTTGAAGATCAATAGTAATTTTAGTTTTTTCTCCATCAAATTCACCTAATACTTTGTTTCCAGCGATTTTCTGTTCAAATTTTACATCGCCTTTTTTGCTTATATTGAGGTTCATGCTTAATCTTTTTGTTTCTACTTTTCCATCAAGGAAAAAAACTAAAGATCTTGATTTGAGTTGAATATTTTTAATACCTGTTTCTAAGAATTTAAAATTTTCAGCTTGATCAAAAAGTATAATTTTATATACCGCCATAATAGAATTAATATTCTCTATATTTTCCTGATGTATATCTTTTTTCGCAAAGGCCATCGCATGAGTATCCTGACTATCCTTTGCTAGGATAGATAATGAACCGTCGGTCGCTAGTGAAACTTGAAAATCAGGATTAATACTATTTGATCGAGCATCAAATTCCACTTGGACACTTGCCTTATGAGTTGTCACAAGGACTTCATGTGGAACTTTAATTGTTTTCATACACTCATACGGTTCATCTTTCATTTGTGATTCGATTTTACATACTTGTTCTTTATAGGGAACATTTTTACATACTTCTTCAGTAGGAACATTATGACATTCCTTACTCCAGTTATCGCTACATACTTGTTCAGTTTTTGGTACATCGTGACAGATTGGTCTATCTGAAACATCTTCACAAACTTGTTCTTGTCTAGCGACTTGATGACATTCTTGATGTGAAGATCCTTGATGACATTCACGTTCTTCGTAAGGTGCTTGATGACAAACTCGCTGTCCTGGTCCATTGCTACATTCTTCATGGCCAGGAATTTTTTCACATTTATTTTCACCATTGATAACTCGACATCTTATATCTGGTGGAACTTTATGACATTGACGTCTACCTGCAGTTTGTTGGCATTCTTCATGGTAGCGAATGACAACACTACATTCTTGTTGTCCCGGTACAGTCGAGCATTGATTTTCATATCTAGTTTCGTAATGACAAGAAGGTTCATTGACAGTTCTGCACTCTTGTCGATCAGGTGTTGTAGAACAGACATTTTCATAACTTGTTTCATTATGACATTGACGTGAACTTTCATTATGACATTCACGATGTGATAGGGTGGTACATTCAGATTCATAATGAGTTTTAGAATGACATATTGGATGGTTTACATTTTTGCAACTTTCATGTGCGGGAATATTTTCACATTCTTTTTTATATTTTGTAATGTCTTTACATACATTAACATCATGAGGGACTTGCTTATGACAAGTGTCTTTAACTTGCTCATCTTTATATTGAATTTCTTTTAACCAGTTTTCTAAATCAAATGCTTCTTCTCTTTGATTTTGGTAAGTAAAAGATTTTTGTGTTTCTGCATGAACTAAACGTAGTTGTGAGAGTAGACAAAATGCCATTAGCATTTTTATGACTTTATTCATTATTTCCCCCTTGAATAAATTAAATACACTTGAGTACGCAATGTGTGTGCCAATTAAATTCACATTCACAAATGCGTTAAGAGATTAGAAAAATATTCGACAAAAATAATCAGAGACAAAATGGCTCCGTGTAAAATAGTCATATTAACACTAAATTCTCGAGTGCCATTTTAGGACTGATAATTTTAAATTTTTGTTAAAAAATTACATTTGATTAAATTGGTCGACTACAAAAATATCTGATGATAATTAAAAATTACAGAGGGGGGATTTTATGAAAAATTTTTTTGCTACAGTTTTAAAATTATCGTTATTAACAAGTGCACTTACTCTTGTGAGTTGCGGAGGAGGAGGCGGAGGTAGCACTGGCGGCTCAACTGGATCAAGTAGCACAGTGAGTACTGGTGGTAGTAGTTCAAGTACATCAACCTATGGCCCACATACATCGGCGAATATTTTGGCCTCTGAATTTGTATCTTCGCTTAATAGTGTAGATGGTACTTATTCCAGTGCAATTGCTCTATATACAAACGAAGCACTTCGATCACAACAAATTGGACAAGAACAATGGTTTGTTATTTGGGATGCAAAATATAGTGAGTATAAGGCCGTTAGTTTAAATTATGTTCGAGCAATTGTTTATTATGATTATTATTCTAATAACAGTGCAGTGGCTTCTGAGTTTAGATCAATTGAAACAAGTGATATTCTCTCAGGTCATTTTAGTGGGGACACTTACGGTAATGATTATGAAGTTGCTGACTTGCTTTCAAGTGGATATTACCAAGGCCGAAATTCTGGTTACCTATATGAAGATGAAACAGAGTCTACAGATGTAAGTCTTATGGCCCAAGAAGAAGAGCAAGCGAAATTTTATTCAAAAGCTGCGAAAGTTTCAATGGCATTTAATGTTAGTATCGAAACATCAATGTCGATGGTTACTCTTGGTTCAAAGGTAGAAAAAATGCTATCTCGAACTAATGGTGAATTAACACTTGAAGATCAAAGTGCTCTTTTAAGTGACTTAAAAACACTTACAGGAGCAAGTATGCAAGATATTCAAAAAGCAGCTGAAGGATCTAAAGAAAAAGCTGAAGTTTTAGAAAAAATAGCAGCGAAGCTTGGGACAAGTGCTCAAAACCTGGAGCAAAGAATTTTACCTGAAGTATTTGGGATTACTTTATAATAGATGGCCTTACAGGTGTTATTTCGACTGAAGTTTGGACACCTGTATGGCCAGATAATGGGCACTGTAAATAATACTCACTTAAGTAATTAATATTTTATTTAACAAGGATAAGCACTTTTGGCATGTGGGTTGCTTTAATAATATACAAAACGAGTAATCTTACGAAAACACCGATGGAGGTTGTTATGAAAAATTTATTAATCGCTTTAGTAGTATTAAGTTCACTAGTTGCATGTGGAAAAAAGAATACAGTAAGTGCAGATCCTGTTCTTACTGGACTAGCAAGCCCTATAACTGCATCAACTGCAGTTGAAACAGACTTTTTAACGCGAGTAAATGGAAATCAATTTGGGATAAATATGTACGTTGGGTTTGGTTCATATTATGGACAATCGATAGCCAACGCTATCTCTCATGGAGCTAACCCTATTTATGTCTATGCAAATTATACTGCTCCGGCAGCAGTGTCTCCAAACTGCCATAGTGCTTGGATTTTCAGAGTGTGCAATACTTCAACTTCAAGTGGATCTTATCAACAGGTAACGGAAAGTAGAAGAATCACAAACTCAGATATAAATTTAACCAATAAACAAAATGAGATCATTGGAATTTTTAATAGAAAATCTCGAGTTGAATCGAATGGAATTGGTGGTTATAGAATTTTAACAACAGATAATAAAACTTATTTTTTTGATATTACTTTGCCAATCCAAGCTAACCCGACTCAGACTTACAATGCAGATGGATCAGGTGAATTTATCATGAACGTTCTCTAAAACCTAACTAGAAAACTACAGAATTATATCAGGGGACCAATAAGGTCCCCTCTTCTTTTTTATCGGTATTGATTTATAATTAATTTATATTTTATTCATACTATTCAAGGAAGGATTTTATGGCCCAGTTCAAAACAGATTTACGCGATATTTATTTTAATCTCTTTCAAATGTTAAAAATTCAAGAAAGATCAGACCTAAGTGAAAATGACTTAAAAGACGTCATCAACGAATACAATAAATTTACAGAAAAAGAAATTTATCCCGTTAGATCGATTGGAGATCAACAAGGAGTTCATTTAAAAGATGGAAAGGTAACTATTCCACCAGCATTTCACCCTCCTTTAAAAAAGTTTTATGAAAATGGATGGTATGGCATTGGATATCCTGAAGCAATTGGTGGGATGCCAGCACCGCACTCAATTTCTCTTTTATGCCAATCAATTATGAACGGAGCTAACGTTTCATTTGCCATGTATCCGGGACTAACTAAAGGTGCAATGGATGTTATTTTACAAGTTGGTTCAACTGAACAAAAAAATACAATTGTTCCTAAGATGATGACAGGAGAGTGGGGCGGGACAATGTGCCTTACTGAACCGGGTGCCGGAAGTGATGTTGGTGCTGCTGTCTCTATGGCCACACCTATTGGTGATGGGAAATATTCAATGAAAGGTGTAAAAATTTTTATTTCTTCAGGTGATAATGACTATTACAAAAATATTATCCATTTATATTTAGCACGTACTCCGGGAGCTCCTGCTGGAACAAAAGGACTTTCTCTTTTTATTGTTCACAAACTTCGACCGGATGGAAAATCAAATGATGTGAAGTGTACTAAAATTGAAGAGAAAATGGGAATTCATGGACAGGCCACTTGCGAATTAACATTTGGACAAAATGGAGAATGTATTGGTGAACTGATTGGTAAAGAAAATGAAGGCATGGCCAATATGTTTATCATGATGAACGAAGCGCGACTATTATGTGGTGTTCAAGGAGAGTCACAAGCAAATTTGGCCTATATGCTGACTGAACAATACGCAAAAGAGCGGAGCCAGTTTGGAAAAGAATTAATTCATCATCCAGATGTGAAAAGAACACTGTTAAAAATGCGATCAATGTCCAGAGCAATGAGAGCACTAGTATTATATACGGCAGATTTATTTGATCGAGTTCCTGCAGGCCAAAAAGAATTACAAGATGAAATAGCTTTCTTAACTCCAATTTGTAAGGCCTATTGCTCAGATGAAGGGTTTCAAGTTGCAATAGATGCCATCCAAGTTCATGGTGGATATGGATTTTGTTCAGAATATGGAATTGAACAATTTGCCCGTGATACCAAAATTGCAACTATTTATGAAGGAACAAATGGAATTCAGGCCATCGATTTCACCATGAGAAAAGTTTTAAAAGATAATGCGAAAACATTTTTAAATATTGTTACCAAAATAAAAGTAGCAATGGCCACGGAAGAGGCACAAGAATTTAAATACGAAATTAGTTTAATAAATAAAAACATTGAAAAAACTCAGATTCTTTTACAAGGATTAGGAAAATTAGCAAAAGCAAATAAAATGGATGCCATCCTTTTTCATGCAACAAGTTTCTTGAGCTTTAGCGGCAATTTAGTTGCTTCGTGGTTGTTGCTAGAAGCTGCCTGTGAAGCCACCAAGGCGATAAAGACTGCTACTACGGCCGAAGAGAAGGAATATTATCAGAGTAAATGTATAGACTTTAAATTTTTTGTCCAGCATCAGTTAGTGAAAAACATAGCAATGTCGTACACTATGATTAATTTTGAGGAAGATCTCTCACAATTGAATGTTTAATGATTTTAATGTTAGACTAAGAGAGATTAAAATTTTAAAAAATTGAGCGAAAAAATGGACATTCAAAATTTAAGTGAAGAGATCAACGTGTTCTCTTCATCTCCTCACGGTAGTAGTGATTACGACAAAGATGAATATTTTGTTATGCATGAAAGTCGTACTGACTTTGCACCGCTGAAATATTTACAGAAGAAATTACCAGATATTAAGGATATTCAAAGTCTTTTGAAAAAAGGTTTTGTTTATGATTCTTTTGAATTATCAAATAATGAAGGTTTTTCTAATTGGTATGAAAAACAATTTGGCAAAAAGCTGCTTCAAAAAGATGCCAGAAAAATTTCCATTGTTTATGTACCCAATAATAAACTAATTCTTGATCAAATCGAAATTGTAAATCGTGCTTATGAAATATTATCTACTGAACAAATTCTTTTAAATGGAAAAAATCTCCCGACTCAGTTAGGAGAATGGTACGCCAAATGTATTTTTGGTCTTAAACAAGTTAAATCTTCCTCTCAAAGAGGCTTTGACTTTGTTATGGGAAATGGAAAGAGAGTCGAAATCCAAATTGAATGGAGTGATTTATCCTCACCAAAAGGCGTGAAAATTAAAAAAACGTTGGTAGAATTAAGCGATTATTCAGTAATTGTTTATGTGGCAAAAAACTTTATGATTAGAGAAATTTGTTTTCTTGACTCCGAATTTGTGTCGAGAAAATATGCTAATAAAGGGCACACAATTTTCTTAAAAGATTCAGATGTTTCGTCTTACTTTTTTTCTAGATCAGATAAACATTTTGACAAAATCATTAACCCAATTACTTTCTTGAAATATGCCTCTCCGGCATTGGCCATGAAGCTTTCAGAAAAATTAATTTAGCTAATATTGAAAAGCAAGATCTCGACCAATGAACAATACTTTTAATAATTCTCGATTCATAAATACTCCTAGCGAAGTTCATATTTTAAAAGACGACATTCAATACTGCCATTAAAAAAGGAATGTCTTTTAGATGTTTGTAGTGAAATATTTTTTCTAAGCAATGGATTCGAAGTAAATATATAAGCACGATAACCTTGGAAATTGTGTTTGAAATTTTCCCCAAGATCTTTGTATAGTGACATTAATTGATCTTCTTCTCCCATTCGTTCACCATATGGAGGATTACAAATCACAATACCCGGAGGTGGATCCATTGGTGTAATCTTTGTGGCATCTCGTTTATTCAAGGTAACAATTTGAGGATCGATGAGAGCATTGTCTAAATGATTTCGAGTTGTTTCTAGTGCACGTTCTGAAATATCAAATCCAAAAAATTGTCGAGTTTGTAACTCGTTAAGAGCTTTTAGTGAATGATTGTAAACATTTTGGGCCAAAACTTCAAATAAACGAACTGATTTTTTATCCACTAAAAACCAAGGGTGTTTTAAAAAATCAAATACTGGAATTTGTCTTTCTATATAACTTCTGACTCGTAAATAGGTAGGAGCTACTTTTGCTTTTATAAGAATTGCTTCAATCAATAGTGTACCTGACCCACACATACAATCTGTGAAAATATCTATTTCAGGATTAAAATCAGTAGTCATCACTATGGCCGCTGCCAGATTTTCTCTCAGGGGAGCTTTTAGTGGATCTAATCTGTAGCCACGATGAGAAAGTGGAGTTCCGCACATATCGACTAAAATTCTTGCATTAAACAAAGCACTGTTTGGTCTCTTCTCTATTCTTAAAAGAAAAGTGATATCAGGATTTTCAGTGTCAACAGATGGACGTGAGCCAAATTTTTCGCGAAAATTATCTACGATGGCATCTTTTAATATTTGGGAAAAGATGAGCGAATTTGAAAAATGTTCTTTTGTCTCTTTATCAAAAAGTGTATTTATTTTAAATGTTTGTTTAAGTTCAAAAATTTTCTCCCACCATTTGTCTTTTGCTTTTGTATATAAATCTTTTTCAGAAGAGATGGTGTAAACTTGAATTTCTTTAAAGACCCGTGAGGCAACCCTTGAGTTTAAAAGGACAGCTAATGCCTCTTCTGTTTCACATTGAAAAGAGACTCCGCCTCGCTCTACACTTACACGCTTAACTCCAAGTGCTTTTATTTCACTTTCAAGTAAATGCTCGACTTCCCTGGGGCAGGAAGCAAAAAATGTTGGTTGATCAAATACTTTTTTTTCTTCTGGTTGATCTTTTGCCTGAACTTTTGAATGCTCTTTAAAATTTTTTGATTTCATTTATATTCCAATTTTTAAATAATATTGCACGTGTTAATAAATCGCGGTAGCTATCTGCCATTTGTGGATTCAGGTTTCTCTCACGAAAACGCTTAATACGCCATAGAGAGATTGAAAGAAGGCCTAAAATAATAGCAGTAGTGAGAAATTCTTTCTCTTCAGGAGGTAATAATCTCACACTTTGGTAGCCATCTAAGTATGATTTTACTAAAGGAGTATTAATTCTTCCTTTTTCAAGACATGTACCCGATATTGAAATACCAAGATCAAGTATATACTCACCAATTCCAGATTGCTCAAAGTCGAGGACTGAAGAAAGCTGTTCATGACGGAATAGAGTATTATCATAGTACAAGTCACCATGAATAATTCCAGTTTTAAAGGGGAGAGAAATATAGTGATCCAAACCCTCAGGTAAGAGTTGGTGGTACGCGGCTTTAAAGTCTGAGGGACAATTGTCAGTATTTACATAGTCAGAAATTTCTTTAGCACCAAAACCTACTGTTTCGTGCCTTCTTAATGTAGATAATTTTTGTGAATCATGATGAAGTGAATGAAGTTGTGCCAATGCCATTCCGACTTCATGGCAAGTATAATCAGAAGGCCCAGGTGGGATACCTTCGACAAAAGGATAAATAACGCCAAAATAGTTTTCGTATGAATAGACATATTCGCCAGAGAGTAGAGGAAGTGGGGCCAGTGAGTATTTATATTTTAAACTTTTTAAGTAGAGTAAAATTTCCTGTTCCTCATTCAATTGTTTTTGATTTTTATCATTTGAAATTTTTAGTAAAACACATTTAGTTTTAAGGTTGACGCAATAGTTAGAATTAGAAATTCCTAATGAAAGGGGCGTCAATTTTTCTGCTGTTTCTAGGCCATATAATTTCAATATTTCATTGGTAGAATCAAGAGTAATTTCAGTATAAGTGGCCATAGAGAATTAACCTTGTAGCAAGAAAAAATGAGTGTTATATTTGTCCAAATTATATTCTAACTGAAAAATTATAAACCACTAGGGGGAATTATGGCCTTTACAGATTTTAAAGTAAAAGATATGTCACTTGCAGAATGGGGACGTAAAGAAATTCAAATAGCAGAAGTAGAAATGCCAGGACTTATGGCCCTTAGGGCTGAATTTGGAAAATCAAAACCACTTAAGGGTGCTAAAATTGCTGGTTGTCTCCATATGACAATTCAAACTGCAGTACTTATTGAAACCTTGACTGAACTAGGTGCCGAAGTGCGCTGGTCATCATGCAATATTTTTTCAACTCAAGATCAAGCGGCTGCCGCTATTGCTGCTGCAGGGATTCCTGTGTTTGCATGGAAAGGTTTAACAGAAAATGAATTTGATTGGTGTATCGAGCAAACACTTAAATGGCCTGATGGTTCTGCTCTAAATATGATTTTGGACGACGGTGGTGACTTAACAGTTATGGTTCACCAAAAATTTCCAGAACTCATAAAAAATATCAGAGGCCTTTCTGAAGAAACAACAACAGGCGTACATAGACTTTACGATATGATGAAAAAGGGCGAATTAAAAATGCCTGCGATCAACGTAAACGATTCAACTACAAAATCTAAATTTGATAATCTTTATGGATGTAGAGAATCACTTGTCGATTCAATTAAAAGAGCTACAGATGTTATGGTTGCCGGAAAAGTTTGTGTTGTTGCTGGTTACGGTGATGTTGGTAAAGGCTCTGCAGGTTCATTTAAAGGTTTAGGCGGAAGAGTTATTATTACAGAAGTAGATCCAATTTGCGCTCTTCAGGCAGCAATGGAAGGTTACCAAGTAATGAATATGGATGATGCTGCTAAGCTTGGAGATATTTTTACGACAGCAACTGGATGTGTTGATGTTATCACAGCAAAACATTTAGAGATGATGAAAGATGGGGCGATTGTTGCTAATATTGGTCACTTTGATTTAGAGATTGAAGTAGCCTATTTAAATAATCAATCAGGTATTAAAAAAGTAAATATTAAACCACAAGTCGACCAATATATTTTCCCTAATGGTAAGAAGTTAATTCTTCTTGCTGAAGGTAGATTAGTTAATCTTGGGTGTGGTACAGGACATCCTTCATTTGTAATGTCCAATTCATTTACAAACCAAGTAATGGCTCAAATGGAATTGTGGTCAAATCATTCACATTATAAAAATGAAGTTTATGTTTTACCAAAACATCTTGATGAAAAAGTTGCTCGTCTTCACCTTGCAAAAATCAGAGTGAAGTTAGATACACTTTCAAATAAACAAGCTGAATACTTAGGAATAAAAGTAGAAGGCCCATATAAACCAGATCATTATCGTTATTAATATGAAAATTGTTATTGGCAGTGATCATGCTGCATTTACTGCGAAGGAATTTGTAAAAGAATTTCTTCGCAGCAAAAATATTGAATGTATTGATGTTGGGACAATGTCAGAAGAACGTTGTGACTACACCGATTTTGCGATTGAACTTTGCAAGGAAGTTGTACAAAAAAAATTAACGGGTATTTTACTTTGTGGTTCTGGTATTGGTGTTTCTATGGTGGCCAATCGCTTTGCTATGGTTAGGGCCGCACTTTGTAGATCGCCTCGAGATGCAGAACTAGCTCGAAAGCACAATGATGCCAATATCATTTGTCTAGGCGCTAGAAGCTCATCAGAAGAAGAAATTAAAAATATTCTTGAAGCTTGGTTTCACCATCAATTTGAAGGTGGAAGACATATCGAGCGAATTAATAAATTTATGAATATTGGTGAGAAAATCTAATGGGTGCTATAAAACTAGTAGAAAAAGTTTTTTATCCTATCTTATTTTGCTTGTTAGGCTTTGCTATTTATTATTCTCGGGTCAATGTTGAGTATTTTGAATCAGTTATTGTGTCCGATGATGGAATATTTCAAAATATAATTTTCTTTACCATTCTATTTGCTTCCTTGATGTGTTTTTATCGGGCAAGTATACTTAAACCTTTCCGGGGGGGACTATTTTCCGCCTGTCAGGTCTTAGTGGGGATTTTATTCTTTTTATTTGCAATGGATGAAATTTCTTGGATGCAAAGAATTTTTAATTTTGCAACACCTGCTTTTTTTCAAACTCATAATATTCGAAATCAATTTAATTTTCATCATCTAGTAATCAATGGATTTTATATTAATAATTTAGTGTTTACATTGGCGATTAAGATACTTGCTACGCTTTATTTTTTAATTTTACCTTTTTTATATCCTAGAAAAGAAGAGGTGAGAAATTTTGTTAATAAATTTGCCATCCCATTACCTCGATATACACAAACATCAGTTTATATTCTCTTGGCGATTCTGGTAAATCTCATTCATTCTGAATTTTATTACGTTGTCTTTGAATTAGGATTCTACTGGCTTTTAGTGCTGATGATGTATAATCCATTAAACGATGAAGTTTTTAAACGCAAAACCTTAGTTCGTTAATCAGTTTTTACAAACTACCAAGAATTTTCTTCAATCTTAAAAAGAAAACTGCAAAAACAGCTTCAATAATTATATTGCCATTCATTTTAGATTGACCATCACGACGTTCATAAAAAATAATAGGCACTTCTTTGATTTTCATGCCCTTTGCCCAAATTTTATAATTTAGTTCTAATTGAAAGGAGTATCCATTAGATATAATTTTACTTAAATCTAATGACTCTAATGCCCTTCTGGTAAAACATTTAAATCCACCGGTGGTGTCAGAAATAGGAATACCAGTTATGAAGCGGGTGTAAAGAGATGCTCCGTAAGATAACAAAAGTCGCTTAAACGGCCAATTAATAATTCTAATTCCATCTATGTATCGAGATCCTATTACTAAATCATTAATAAGTGCTGCTTCTAATAAGTCTTTTACCGCAGCAGGGTCATGAGAAAAATCACAATCCATTTCAAAAATATATTGAAAATTTTTACTGAGCGCAAATTGAAAACCAGCGACATAGGCAGTACCTAGTCCTAGTTTTCCTGCTCGTTCAATGATTAATAAACGAGTAAATTCACTCATAAGATTTTTTACAACTTGTGCGGTTCCGTCTGGAGATCCATCTTCAATGATAAGTAATGAAACATCCGGATAGTGAGTAAAAAGAGTACGTATCATTTTTTCAATATTATCAATTTCATTAAATGTAGGAATAATAATGATTGACTGGTCAAAGGGAAGTTGCATAAATTGTCCTTAATTAGCAGGAGGATCAAGTTCAAGAAGTCTGCGGGCGGATTCTTGATAACGATTAGATATAATTTCAAAGAGGGGTTTGTCACTTGAAATGATTTGAGATTGTGCCTGTGCCTGTGCTTGTGCTCTAGCTGCAAATACTAATAGATTAGGATTTGCACCACCAGCAGCTTTGCTACCAGTTTTAAACTGAGATAAAAAATCATTATTTTTACTAGTTGTAGTCTTGCCAGTAATTCCTAAACCACTTCCACCGGAAAAATTTAATTCATTTGATCTTCTTGCCATAGTTGGAATATTAATCCCACCGCTTGTACCTTGAAATTTAGCGGCTGCGCTGTCTAATGCCGCTTTAGAAATATTTTGCTGAGCCATTAATTGAGCGACTGAAGATGGAATTCCTTGAGACATTATTGCCTTAGCATAAGCATTTTGATCAGCATTCATAGGATTATTATTGGGAACGATTTTACTAGCGAGTGTGGCCAGTCCTCGTTGTGCGATTGCAAGAGCTGCTGCTCCTGGATTATTTCCAGAAATATTACCACCTACTAGTTCACCTCTGGCAAGAGCGCGAACGGGACTTAGTGCCGTACCACTCATAGTTCCAATACCAAGGGCATTACCCATCACCTGAGTTCCAAGTAATTGATCAAAGCAAGTATTAGTCTTTGTGCAATTACATGCAGGATCTATTTTCATTGTATTATCTGTGCATGCAACACGATAAGAAGTCGCAGGAATAGTCTGTGTACTCAAGCCTGGGGCCATACAATATTGAGTATATTGTGCATCACCTTGATTTTCTTTTTGAGCACAGTAGCAAGTTTTTTGAGTAATTGGATTACAGTCTCCCTTGCCTGGAAGAGAAGCAGCAATGGCCCTGAGTTTGTCTGCATTGCCTTGATTGGTGCTCACTTCGCTTTGGTAGAATGAGCCTAAGAATACGCCAGCTCCAATTTTTACATACATTTTTGTATCTCTGACTGCTCCACCACTTGTGGCCATATATGTATAACAAGCAGCTCCTCCAAACCAGCCTACCGCCTGAATCTGAGCCATTTTTGCACGTTCATCATGTGAGATGGCAGCTTTTAATAAAGTATCTTTTTGAGCAGTGTCGGCACTTTGTGGAGTGCTATTCATATTATTCACTGCTTGTTGTTGTGAAAAAGTTGCTAAAGTTTCTGTCACTGTTGGGATGTATTTACAATAATCAGTTTCTTCTTTTACTGGTTTGCCATCTTTATCGTTCATTGCAAGTTTTCCATCACCCAATGCCCCAATAGTAGCATAGGCTTTAGAGGCCAACTTCATTATATTAGAGTCAATACCTAAAAAAGAATTTTTCCCTTCTCTCCCTGCGCAAACCGCTTCCATATCTCCGCTACAATTCTGTTGAATAATTTTATTGGCACCAGCTTGGTTGACATAATTTTCACTTAATTGCTTATCTTGGTCTGTTAAGTTCAGCCCATTTCCATTTACGCCAGGTGCTTGAACATCAGGATTAATAGAGGGGCGCGGTACTGCTGCACCAGATTGAGCTGCTGCTTGTTGTTGATAAATTTGTGATTGCGCAGAATTTTGCAATAGTTGATTATTAGTATTCGTTTCAGTGGTGATATTTGCATTTTGAGCAAAAATTTTAGTAGTTAAAAAGAAGCCTAATAATAAAAGTTTCATAGTCAATATTGTAACTTAATATCTGCCAAGTGGAAGGGGAAAAGATTTATAGGTCTGTAATATCAAAAAGATGACTGATTAGATCGGGTGAAAGGGTGCCTCCAAATATGGCCATTCGTTGACTACTATTGATTAGGTTGGTACAAAATTACCATGACTAATGAAATAGAACTTTCTCATTCGATGGTTCACTACCTATTAACAATCCACAAATTAAAAGAGAACAAAGGTTTTGCTCGTGCCACCGATATTGCAAAAGATTTGGGGCTGACTAAAGGAACTGTTTCTTCAATGCTTACCAGTTTGAAGAAAAAAAAC
>JAVHRK010000034.1:0-5578 GCA_036171615.1 Bacteriovoracaceae bacterium | reverse complement strand
ACTCTCTACTAGCTCGCGATTGCAAATATCTCCCTCAATAAAAGTATAGCGGTCATGAGCTTTTACTTCAGAAAGATTATTTAAATCTCCCGCATAAGTTAGTAAGTCTAGATTAACAAGACGAACATTGGAGTATTTATTCAAATAATATGGAACAAAATTACTTCCGATAAATCCTGCACAGCCAGTAACTAAAATTGTTTTCATTTTTGGGCACCTAACATATATAGACATTCTTTCAAAGAATCTTTCCAATGTGGAATGGTGATTTTAAACTCATTTTTAATTTTATTTTTATTTAACAAACTATAATTAGGTCGCGCTGCTGGAGTTGGATATTCGGCAGTGGTGATAGGATTTAAAACACATTGTATCCCAGAGTGGTCAAATATTTCTTTGGCAAAATCATACCAACTTGTCACCCCTTCATTGGAATAATTAAAGATTACTGGAGACTTGTTTTGAACACTTGGGATTATTTCCAATATCATTTTTGCCAGATCATGAGCATAGGTTGGAGTTCCAACTTGATCAAAAATAACGCCAAGACTTTCTCTTTCACGTCCTAATCTGAGCATACTCTTAACAAAATTATTTCCCAAACTAGAATATACCCAAGATGTACGAATAATTATTGTTTTAACTGGTGAAATATTAAAGATTGCTTCTTCGCCAGCAAGTTTAGTTTTTCCATAAACACTAACTGGATTAGTTGGATCGGTTTCAATATAAGGCCTATTATTTTTTCCATCAAAGACGTAATCAGTAGAAATATGAATAAATGTAATGTTTTGTTCTTTGGCAATATGGGCAATTGTTCTTACTGCTTGATGATTGATTTTATCAGCGAGTTCGCTTTCTGATTCTGCTTTATCAACTGCGGTATAAGCGGCACAATTGATTATTACATCGAAAGTTTTATCGGAAAAATATTTCGTGATAGCTTCAGTATTACTTAGATCTAGTTGGTTTCGATCTATGAAGGTGAAGTCGTATTGCTTATAAGCTTTGCTCAAGCTTACAAGTTCACTTCCTACTTGTCCATTGCTTCCAGTGACAAGAATTTTTAAATTATTAGTATTCAAAGAGTCTCCAATACTTGCCAGTAACCACCTTTATCAGCGCCTACTCGACGTAGAGTTCCCTCGCGCTTAAGCTTTACTATCTGTTTTTCAACAGCACGCTCTCCAATGCCTAAATGGCTCGCCAGTTCCTTTGTAGTGAGATTTGGATGTTTTTTCAATAGGTTTAGTATTTTCTCCGAACTTTTCTCCGAACTTTTCTCCGAACTTTTCTCCGAACTTTTTTGCAATATTGAAAAAGTTAGTAATACTCCACCACCAATTTCCTGTACTTCAAAGTTTGTTTCCGGATATTCAAGTAATTCTTTACGTATACGAATGAAACCACTTCCATATTTTTCAATATTGTTAGTCAGATAAAATGCTTCGGCAACCAACTTATTGCGCAAATGTGATTGATAATTATCAGTTTGAATATCTGCCACGTTTAGCCCACCATAAAATCTTCCGGGGCTAAAAAAGGTGATCCTATCGTCAAAAATTTTAATTTGAATATCTGATGGATTAGTATAATCGCGGTGTACAACCGCATTAAGCAAGGCCTCTCGTAAAGCTGCCAAGGGATAAGCAAATCGTTCTTTACGTTGCAAACTACCATCAAATTCAAAGGCAACACTTATATGCGAGATAATGAATTTCATGGACTGTTCTACTGCCTCAAAAAGAGTATCAGTAATCTGGCGGTCATCAATAATCATGCTGGCTGTTTTAAAACGACCAATATGAATATTATGGTTTAACGGTAGGCTCGAAAATAATAATAAGGATGCCCACGTAGGTTGTCCGCTAATAATATACTTTAGCTTTTCTAATATAACCAGCGGCTCACCCTCTTGTGAAAAACGACCGCCACTATTTACCTGACCAATAAAGTGAGTAATTTTCTGAAATGACAACACATCTAGAGACTCACTGGGTGCTTTGTAAGAATCCCAAGAAAGCTGAAGTGACTGCAAATAGAGATCAGATATTTCTGTTAATCCAAGTTGATGATTAGAACTAGCTACTCTTTTAAAATATCGGCCACGCGTACTGACTGGCTTGACTGGAAATTCACTGACTCGAATGAGCACTACATTTTTACCATCGATCAATTCAGCTGTAAGATCTGGAATAATAGATGGGCAAGTCGAGGACTTAATCTGCCCTAACCATTCATTGAGCGTCTCCTTGCCTAACGTTACTCCTTGAACTGCACCTGTATTACTAACACCTATGAGAATTATTCCCCCCTGAGTGTTGGCAAATGCTACTAGTGATTCGATCGAAGACTTATCAAAACTGCTCTTGAACTCCAAAGTTTGAGATTCACTTGCATGAAGTAATTGCTCTAAAGCAATATAAGGTTTGTTCATTGAAAACTACCATTAAACATAAAAATTCTCACTGAAATTAAAACAATCCGCGTGAGAAAGTTTAGATTGCCTAGTGTCCTTTACAGACAATTGAAGCTTGGTCGTCTCTACAATCCAATCAATCCCGATCTCCTGGTCATTAAATGCAATTCCTCGATCACACTCAGGACTGTAAAAATTATCAACTTTATAAGCAAAGGTACAAGTCTCGGTCAACACTACAAATCCATGAGCAAAGCCTCTTGGAATAAAGAGTTGTCGTTTATTTTCACCAGAAAGTTTAACTGCTACATGTTTTCCAAATGTCGGAGAACCTTTTCGGATATCAACTGCTACATCCAACACTTCACCTTCGATCACTCTAACTAATTTTGTTTGGGCATAGGGTGGAAGTTGAAAATGCAATCCCCGTAAAACACCAAAACTAGATTTACTTTCATTTTCTTGGCAAAAATAAATTTTAAAACCTAAAAAACTTTCAAGCTTATCTTGGCGGAAGGTTTCAACAAAATATCCCCGTTCGTCACCGTGAATGGTAGGGTCTATAATAATGACATCGGGTATCTCTGTGCGAGTAAAAATCATACTTCTATTTTTCCTTCACCTGCACGTCGAATCATGTATTGACCATATTGATTTTTGGCCAAAGGCTTTGCAAGTTCTAAGAGCATATCTCTTGAAATATAGCCTCTTTCAAATGCAATTTCTTCAATACATGCGACTTTTAATCCTTGGCGATTTTCAATTGTTTGAATAAACATACTAGCCTCTAAAAGGCTTTCGTGAGTTCCTGTATCAAGCCAAGCATATCCTCGTCCCATCAATTCAACTTTCAGAGCATTTTGCGCCAAGTAGGTCTGATTAACAGTCGTGATTTCAAGCTCACCTCTTTCACTAGGCCTAATATTTTTTGCAATTTCAATTACGCTATTAGGATAAAAATATAACCCAACTACAGCATAATGACTTTTAGGATTTTTTGGCTTTTCTTCAATTGATAATACATTCCCAGCTTTATCAAATTCTGCGACTCCATATCGCTCTGGATCTTTTACCCAATATCCAAAAACTGTTGCCTTGTTTTCTTCTTTAATATTTTTAAGTGATTGAGCCAGCATTTGAGTTAAACCGTGGCCGTAGAAAATATTATCTCCAAGAACTAGGCAAACATCATCCGTACCAATAAAATCGGCGCCTAAAATAAATGCTTGTGCTAGGCCGTCCGGTGAAGGCTGAACACAATACTCAAAGTGCATCCCAATGTCACTTCCATCTCCTAGAAGTTCTTCAAAGCGTGGTAAATCAGTTGGGGTAGAAATAATGAGAACATCGCGAATACCGGCAAGCATTAATACCGAAAGTGGATAATATATCATCGGCTTATCGTAAATAGGCATGAGTTGCTTACTTACACCTTTAGTGAGTGGATATAAACGAGTTCCGCTACCACCTGCGAGAATAATGCCTTTCATGAAATTCCTTTGAATTTTTTAATATTTAACTAATATCAGTCAAATCTGTCTACGTGAAATATTTGTCTGTGTTAACGCATAAAATGGCATAATAAAAAACAAGTTTGCACCTAGCGTAAAGGTCGCTTGAGTTAATCCACTCACTACGAAAGCGACAATAAACGGCAGTCCAATTTTTGCAACCAGATCATCACGCTTAAGCATTTCAAAAAACCAGAGGATTTGCCAACCCATAAAAAAAATAAATCCAACAATACCTGTCGAAGCAAGTGCTTCAAAGTAATTACTATGTGCATGTCCACCAAAGTACACAGCTTCAATATTGTACTTTGTCTTTAATCCGGTAGACATTTTTTCAAAGTTTAAATATCCCAGGCCAAAGATTGGGCGTTCACTAAAGCCAGCAATCGCCGCTTTCCATTGACTAGTTCTCTCGATTTCTGACAGAGGTCTAATCACTGCTTTTCCTGCTAATTTATATGCACCAAGACCTAAGATGGTTAATGAAAGTAAAACTATAACAAAAAGTTTTTTATTTTTTTTAAAAAAGAAAAAAGGTGCAGCTGCTAAAAATGCTAAAGCCGCTCCCCTTGTGTAGGTAGTATATAGCCCTAATAAATTTAGGGCAAAAACGATGTATAGAAAATTTAAATTAATAAATTTCTTTACCTCGTCTCGATAAATAATCATTCCCAGTAAAACAATTTGAAAAAATGCTAGATTGTGAGCGTAATTCATGGGCATTCCAGCTAATCCGTAATTACGTGCATGTCCACCTGCTTCATGTTTTAAAAAATTATATTCAAAAAAGAGCCCACACATCCCCGCAATACTCGCAATAGTCGTCGTTCCTAGCAAGGCCCATATAAGCCAAGTGATTTTCTTCTGATTCGATTCATGTTTAAAATAAAAACTATAAGGCGCAATAGAAAGCAGCGCTAAAAAATAATACTTAACCTTTGTCAAAGGTTTATACCCCTCTACCGCAATATCTTGATTCACTAAAACAGAAAGAACGATCGCCACAATTAATCCCAACAAAAACCAAGAACTTTTATTCCAGGCTTTAAAATTAGTCTTAGGTAAAAAATAGAAACAAGGAATTGCGATAAAAATATGGGTCAAGGCCAAAAATGTCATTGAGGTGAAAAGACCTAAGGCGAGGCTCATTAGTGAAGCGTAAATCATAAACATCATAATTAATTCCCCTAGCCTGCAATATTAGAAGTTTGCTGTTGGGTTGTATAGACAGGATTGAAGATAAATGTGATTATCATGTGGATGACAATGGACAGCAAAAGAAAATTCAGATACTAGAAACAAATATTCCACAAATTGAGGGTCTCAAATGAAAAAAAAACTTTATGACCTCCGAATCAAGAAACTTGAAATTCAAAGTTATAATTGTTTAAAAATAACTCTCACAAATGACTCTGAATATACTGCGAATTTAAGTTCAGAATTTTCACAACTATTTTGTTATCCAAAAAATTTTGATGAATGGATGAAAGCAAAAATCAATGATGGAGCATATGCTATTGAATGGAAATGCGGTTTTGATATTCATTTTGATCAAATTATAGGTTTGTCACTTCAGCAGGGAGTTGCTTCTTAACTACGTCTCGGAGAGGCCCGCGTTAACTTGATTTAGTTTTATATTGCAGTTCGT
>JAVHRK010000033.1:0-5591 GCA_036171615.1 Bacteriovoracaceae bacterium | reverse complement strand
CGATTGGTAATAACAAAGGTGGCGTGGGTAAAACCATGCAATGTTATCAACTAGCATGTTATCTAGCGAATAAAGGCCATAAGGTTTTAGTTATCGATCTAGATTCACAAGCAAATTTAAGTTCAACATTTGGTGTTCAGATCAATCGCACATTAGTTCCTGAATGGCTGATTGGAGACGTTCCATTTGCTGATATTGTTGTTCGACCCGAAGGGAAAGAAAAATTCTATAAAAACATAAGCATTATCCCAGCTAGTCGACATTTGGCCAATCTATCGAAACTTTTGATTATGTCAGAAGGTGAAATTAGAAAAGATGCTGGTCGCAAAGAAAGACTACTTAAAAAAAGACTTCAAGAAGCAGATTTAGATTTTGATTACGTCGTAATTGATACTCCTCCAATGTTAGGGGATGAGTTAATTATGTCTTTAGTCGCTTCTACTCGAGTATTAATTCCCACTCAAGCACAAGATTATTCTATCGATGGTCTTGAAGAGCTGATGGATACTTTTGAAATTATCAAAGAAACAGAAAATCCGGCCTTAGAATTTTCAATTATTCCGTCAATGGTAAATCCTAGAAGAAAAATTGAAAAACAAAGAATGGAAGAGTTGTCTCAGTCATTTCATACAACACCAATGATTCGCAACATGGTCCAAATGCAAGAATCAATTTCTATGAGACGTCCTGTGTGTGTCATGGGGAAAAAGTCAACTGGTAGAGTAGATTATGAAATGCTTTGGCAGTCATTAAATTTATAATAATAAGAAAATAATTAGTACAAGGATGTAAGGAATTATTTATGTCGAAAACATTCGCCACGCGCGTATCTAAAAGAGAAAGAAGCACTATTGATATTAGTGAAAAATTAGGTAGAGATATTTTTAAAATTTCAGATGAAAAACTTTTGCAAGGTGCAAAACTTGCAGAAATTAATCTAAAAGATATCGTAGTAAAAGAACAAGTTCGAACAAAATTTAACGATGATTCTATTCGTGAATTAGCAAAAAATATTGAAGTCAATGGCTTGATTCAACCTCTCGTTCTTTATCGAGATAGAGGAGATCGATATCGCTTAATTTGTGGAGAAAGACGCTTTCGAGCACTTTCTTTTAATAAGGCCGAAAAAGCTCCTTGTTTTGTTTTAGAAAATAAAACGGAAGAAGAATTGATGGCCATTCAGTTTTCTGAAAACTCATCAAGAGAAGAACTCCATTATGTAGATAAGGCCGATGGTATTTTAAATTATCAAATTGCTACTGATGCAAGTGAGAGAAAAATTCAAGCAGCGCTTGGAATATCAAAGTCAGAAGTACATCGTTCACTTTTGATCGCCAAGATGCCTAGGCACATGAAAGAAGCAGCAAAGAAATATGATATTGAAAAATATGTATTACTGGAATGGGACGCTTTAGCAAAAGGCACACAAAAAGTTGAAATAGAGAAAAAAATTCTTGCTGGTGACGTAACTAAAAGATCTGAATTAGCACGAATTCTCTCTGGAAGAGGAGGCCCCGTTAAGGCCGCCGGTAAAAAACTCGAACTTCCAAAAGGTTTAACTGCAAATGCATTTATAAAAGCAATGAGTTCAAAAACTAAGGATTTAAAGCTTGATAAGAAAACTCAAGAACTGCTGCGAAATCTTGTTGAAGAAACAAAGGAAATGATGGACCAGTAGCTTTCATAATGATTTTATAAGACATTTTTTCCACATCTCATTTCGGCATAGGCTTTGCGATAGTTTGGTATAAGATATAAAAGAGCTAAACTAAACAAAGGCTAAGTAATGAGAACTTCAACAAACAAAAGGATGGCAGACTGTAAAAAGTTTTTACACTTGTCTATTTTTAGTTTGCTTGCCCTTTGTATCGCTACAAATCTATTCGCAGCTTCATTAGATAGAAGTCCTGCTAATGCGGTTCCAGATGAGGAAGTCTTAACTGCTCCACACGATCAAAAAGTTCTTATTCAAACTATTTTTGCAGACGATGATGCTGGTGTAATGAGAAATGTCAGATTATCCTTAGAAAGTTATCAGCAAACAGAGGCATACGCCAAAATTTGGCATTTAGAGTCCACGGGACTTTACAATACTCCACTTGCCTCTGAGAAAAAGAAGTTAATTACAAGTAATATTATTAAATATGCTGACAAGAGATTATCGGGTGAAATTAGAAATGCAGCGGAAGGCACAAGCTTACATTCAATTGGTAAAGCTGAAAAGGCCCTTCGACCTAATACTGAAGTCGGCATTTCAAAATTAATAAGTTTAAAATTTAAGGCCAGAGTACTTCAAGGCAAAATTTTTATGGAAGTAAGAAATCCGTGGATTGAGTTAAGTACTTCTGTTTCTGCGAGAGGTAAAATAAAACTTATTACTCGAAAAGAATTTAGTGAAATGGGTTTAAGTTCTGGAGCAGAGTTTAATTTTACAGAGGGAGAGTCTGTCATTTATGCAGATCAGGTACTGAATAAAAATATTAAGGCCCGTTTATCAACAAATCAAATCAAGTACCAAAAAGTCATGTCAAATGACGCAGATAAAAGACTTGAAATGATCGCTACTTTTCCTTTTAATCTCTAGAATTTCGAAAGATTTAAGAGTAATCTTTGATACGTTTATTCACGTTTTCGGAGGTCTTCAATGAGTATGTTCGACGGAGCTTTATTTCAAGATGCAATTAAACAATTAGAAACAGCAAGTAAAATTATGGGACTTGATCCTAACGTAGCGGAGCGATTAAAGTATCCTAAACGTGCCTTGCAAGTTTCTGTTCCCATACGTCTTGATGATGGTTCAGTTAAAACATTTATTGGATATCGTGTTCAACACAGTTTAACACTAGGACCTGGTAAAGGTGGTATTCGTTATCATCCAGGTGTTGATCTATCTGAAACAGCAGGTCTTGCTATGCTTATGACATTTAAGTGTGCACTTGTTGGACTACCTTATGGTGGTGCTAAGGGTGGTATCTGTGTTGATCCATCACTTTTATCTAGACAAGAATTACAAGCTTTAACTAGAAGATATGCTACAGAAATAAATATGATCATCGGGCCACATATTGATATTCCAGCTCCAGATATTGGAACTGATGGACAGACAATGGCATGGTTCATGGATACTTATTCTCAAATAAAAGGTTTTACAGATCCTGCTGTTGTAACAGGGAAACCACTTGAGCTAGGTGGTTCATTAGGAAGAGCAGAGTCTACAGGAAAGGGAGTAGTTTTCTGTATTAATTTTGCTGCTGAAAAATTAGGTATGGCCATTAACCACGATACTACAGTTGCTATTCATGGTTTTGGTAAAGTTGGTATCCCAGCTGCATATGATTTAAAAGCTCAAGGTGCAAAAATTGTTGCAGTTTCAGATGTGTCAGGTGGTGTCTATGATGCTAACGGATTAGATATCGAAAAATGTGAACAATGGGTTAAGGAAAATCGAGTTCTAAAAGGAATGCCAGGAACTAAGCATATTTCTAATGAAGAATTATTTGCTTTAAATGTGGATGTACTTATACCAGCGGCCATTGATGGAGTTATTACAAAAGATAACGCCCATAATATTAAAGCAAAAATTATTGCAGAAGGCGCTAACGGCCCACTTACTAAAGAAGCGATTGAAATTGTTTCTGAAAAAGGAATTTTTGTTATTCCTGATATTTTATGTAACTCAGGTGGAGTTATCGTTTCTTATTTTGAATGGGTACAAGGTTTACAAAGTTTCTTCTGGGATCTAGATGAAGTAAATAGTAAATTACATTCAATTATGAAATTAGCTTTTGAAAATGTATACGCAACTTCAGTAGAATTTAAAGTTAATATGAAGACAGCAGCGTTAGTTGCAGCTGTACGACGACTTGAAAAAGCAATGAAGCTACGTGGACTATGGCCATCTTAAATTTGAAATATATCTGGGCAGCGATTTTATTATCGTTGCCCTCAATACTTTATTCCGCAGTTTTAAAACATGAAACTTCGTTGCAAAAAGTTCAAGATTATTCCTATGTTGATTTTTGTGAAACGATGAAGGCTAAAAATTCAACGTTGATAACTTTAAGTAGTGTTGGTGAGATTTCCTGCCTAGATCAAAAATTTAATATCTTAGATTTTTGCTTATTAAAAAATCCCTTAGATAAATATTTCACTCGTGGTTATTCTGTCGAAAAAGACAAAAAAGTATATTGTGAAAATGCTCAAAGTGTAATGGTTAGTATTTCATGTGATAAGCGTGATATGAATTACTGTCTAGTGCCCTTTAAGGGATGTCAGCAATTAAAAAAAATATATGCCTACCGATTAGAAGTCGTTCATTATTCAATGCTTGAAAAAAATCTTAACTGCTACTTTTCAAAACCTTTAGGAGATAATTTAGATGAAAATTAAAATTTTAATATTAGCATGTATTTTCACCACGAACCTTTTTGCTGCCGGTTTTTTACCAATAGCAAATATAACAAAAGTAAAAGGTAAGGCACTAATCAATAAAGAACAAATTAGAGAGGGTGCTGAAATTGTTTCAGGATTAGAAATATCTATTCCAAGAAGATCTGATTATATTGAAATAACATTTCAAAATGGACATCATGTACGATTTACAGGAGCTGAACTTATCGTTGGTGAGTTTACTCCAAAAGCCACACACTTTGATTTATTAAAGGGAAAAATAGCAACAACTATAAAAGAATTAACACCTAATGAAATATTTGAAGTTAAAACAAGATCAGGTTTATTTACTATGAGTGCAGGAAAAAGCACGTTGATTCAGTCAAAAAAACAATCTCATTTAGAAGTAACTGAAGGCTCTGTTTTAGTAAAAACAAAAAAAGAAGAAAGAGAAGTTAAAAAAAATGAGAGAGTTAATTTCAAAAATTGATATTTCCCAATTTTTCTCTATTCTAAATTAAGTATTTAAAAAAATTATATTGAATCGCTTCTTGTATTTATCAATACAGGAGGCCCTAATGAACATGCGTACAAAAAGTCTTTACCCCCATGCAGGCCAATTATGTAGTGTCGATATTTTTGGTTATGCTTCACATGGAATACCTGGAATAGAAATCGTTGGAATGGGAAAACATTCTAGATCATTAAAAGAAAAATTTGTTTATCTCTCAAGAGTTAGAAGATTGAAATTTCCTAAAAAAAGATATGTATTGTGTGTGGAAGGGGAGTTAGAAAATAAAAAATTTAAAGATGAAGAATTTAGATATTTAGAATTACCATTATTGGTCATGCTGTGGAGCTTGACTGGACATTTACCACTTGCACAGTTAGAAGACTGTTTTGCCTCAGGCAAGGTATCAGTTGAAGGGGATATCATCTCATTACTATTGAAAGAATCGGAACAAAACGATTTATGTGAGTTACTTAAAATAGATGATGAGATTGATTTAAAAATCATTGCCCCGGAAAATCAGGTTATTACAGACAGGCATTACCATTTGCCAATTGAAGGACTATTTGAGTCCTTACTTGATTCGGCTTCTTAGAGATAAAAATCGTATATTTTTTACATATAGGTTAAGATCAAGTCTAACAATTACCCACATCTTTCAATCGCATACTTGACTTCACAAATGTAAGGC
>JAVHRK010000032.1:0-5591 GCA_036171615.1 Bacteriovoracaceae bacterium | reverse complement strand
AAGTATTCGATGGATCTTTCAAAGTTATACTAAATAAGGATTTTTTATGGGAATGGGACTTACTGAAGGATTGTTAATTGCGGCAATAGCTATTTTATTTTTTGGTGGAAAAAAAATTCCAGAGCTTGGGCGAACACTAGGTCAATCCATAAAAAACTTTAAAGAAGGCATGAAAGAGAACCATGACGAATCAAAAGATGATGACGTTAAAAAATCTTAATCTATTTAGATAACTCAGCAACCATTCTAAGAACCAGTGATTCATCTCGTGGCGTTTGGTCTTTTAATTGAAAACACGAATACACTAATTCATCATAACTTTTATTAATACCTTTTCGGGTTAAAAGATAATTTACATAGCGGACTGTTCTATCAATTAATTTAAAATTACTTGCACGTACCCATGTCATCAAGTTTGATTCATATCTATTGAGTCGTCCCATTAATAAAGTTGAATGACTATTTAGTAAAATTTTCAAAAGTAAATGAATAGATAAAAAATTTAGTGACTGAAGTGGTAACTGATGAAACAACTCATCAAGTTCAAAATCTAAGCTTTGATTTTCTTGGTTAAATATAATTTTAAAATGATGATGCGGAATATCTAAATATTTTTTTCTATGGCTAAGCAATTGACCACTAAAATCAAATCCGGCCAAACGTTCTGCCGATGTTTCTTTGGTAACTTCAACCCAATGAAAAGTTCGTGGTTCTCGTTGTAAAAGTTCAAACCATGCTTCTTGACTTGATTTTGTCTTATTAAATAATAAATATGACAACGACGGATTTTTGATTAAATCATTTTGATTCTCAAATGGGTATAAACTAAAAGTTGGTGAACGTTCAGTGGTATCAGTAAGAATACTAATTCCTAACAAGCTATCTGCTTCATAATATAAAAATTCATTTTTAAGATATATTTCAGATTCACGTTTGATAAATTGTTCTAAAAAATTAAAATCTGTATTAGAAACAAGATTTTTAATATGATTAATTTCTTTTTGAACCTCTGAAAAATCTTGATTAATATACCATAAGGCCAGTCCAACAAAATACATAAGTACTGTCGTAGCCTGCATACGAGTACTTCCAGTCAGGGCCATTGGCCCAACTGTTAAATTAATTTTATTAATTTTAGGATTTTCTAATACTAATCGAGAGCGTTCAGCAGTTTTAGTTAATATTTCATCAGGGTTGCAATATAAAAAATAAGGTAATCGAGAGCTAATTCTTGAAGCTGCTTCTGTAGCACCAATTACAAATGGAGTTTCCCCCCCTTCGGTGCAAGAAATTAATAAATCTCCATCTCTAAAGCCAAGCTCCAGTAGTTGTCGTTCTCCATACTCTGGAAAATCTTCAAATTTTTCAACAGAATGAATCAGTGCTACATCTCCACCGGCCATGAAACTTATTACACTTGCTGCAAGATCTTTTTGTGCAATATATTTAATTTTCCAAATGGTTTCAAGCGCTAAAGATAGACGACCAGTCGCTCCACATCCACATAGAAAAACACGAGATCCACTACTTAATGTTTTCTCGATATCAGCTCTTAATGGCAGAATATTTAATTCTAATTCTTGAATTTTTTTAAAAACATTTAAATCAATTGATTTAATAATCTCTATAGCTTCTGGTAGATTATTTTTAGAAAGATGTGAGAGATTTATTGTATCAGGATGAGGACTTTCCGTTGGAAGATTACCAAGTCGAAATTCTTTACAAATTGCAAGAAAGTCTTCTGCTAGTTTTTTATAATTTTCCATTGAGATCTTTTAAAATTCTTTTTATCACTTCATTCATATCGAATGGCTTGGCAACTAACCCTGTACCACCAAGAGTAGTAATTGCATCTACACTTTGAGCTAAATCTCCTGTCGCTAAATAAAAGAGTGGTCTAACTGGACGCAAACTTACTTTCTGTAAAAATTCTAAACCACTCATCCCGTTCATGTGTGAATCAGAAATAATAACTTGGATATCTGCATGGGCATCAAGAAGCTCTAAACCTAGCGAAGCAGAAGGAGCTGCATAAACTTTAAAATTTTCTAACTCAAAAAAATCTTGGTACATTTCCAAAAGATCTTTTTCATCATCAACAATTAAAATTACACAAGGATGAGTCATCTCACTTCCTATTCAATGATTTCTAAAACTGATCGTTTTTTTAGCTTAGTTGAGGCAGCATTAAGAATGGTACGAAGTGCTCGTGCAGTTCGACCTTGCTTTCCAATGACTTTTCCTAAGTCTGTCTTGTCGACTTTTAGCTCTAAAACTGTTGTTTGTTCGCCAATAATTTCATTTACATTAACTTGCTCTGGTAGATCTACCAGAGCTTTGCTGATGTAAGTAATTAGATCTTTTAATTCACTCATATTTTTAGTTAAGAGCGATTTTTTGTCTTTTAAGCAGTGATCTAACAGTGTCTGATAAAGAAGCACCCTTAGAAATATGGTATTTAATTTTTTCTATTTTTACACCAGTCAAAGGTGTAGCTTGCTTTGGAGCATATTGACCAAGTTTTTCAAGATGTCCACCGTCTCTTGGTTTACGAGAATCAGTTACAACAATTGAATAAATTGGATCATTTTTTCTTCCGCCGCGAGATAGTCTAACAGTTAACATCGAATTCTCCTGAACTTACATAAATTAAAAAGACAGTACCAAAAACATATAGGTTAAATTAAATAAATCAATTAGCTGTATTAGTCAATTAAAAATAGCCCTTACCCCAGGGGCCCTTCCCACTTTTTTTCTTGGGAGGCTGCCCCATTCCAGGCATACCAGGCATGTTAGGCATCCCGCCGCCTTTCATCATTGACATCATGCCTCCCATCATTTGTTCCATTTGCTTAAACTTAGAGAGAAAGTCATTAACTGCAGCAATTGGATTACCTGATCCTGAGGCTATTCTTTTTATTCGTGACTCTTTAATAATTTTATAATTTTGTCGTTCCTCTTTGGTCATAGAGGAAATAATAACCTTCATTTTCTTCATTTCATTTTCAGCAGGTGATAGATCGCCCACTTGACGCAAAAGCCCCCCCATCCCTGGAAGCATTTTTAAAATAGAAGTCATAGATCCAAGTGAGTTCATCATTTCCATCTGTTTTAAAAAATCATCAACAGTAAATTTCCCTTTTTCAAAATTCTTCATCATTGATTGAGCATCACTCTCATTGATATTATCTTGAGCTTTTTCAACTAATGATAAAACATCTCCCATATCTAAAATTCTTTTTGCTAAACGATCTGGATGAAAAAGTTCCAAATCCTTCATTTTTTCGCCCATAGAGACATATCGAATTGGTACACCCGTGACATGTCGAATCGATAATGCAGCTCCACCTTTGGCATCTGAATCCATTTTTGAAAGAACTATTCCTGTTACCCCAATGGCCTCATGAAAGGTCTTGGAGACGTTTACTGCCTCTTGCCCCGTCATTGCATCTGCAACCATCAGGACTTCAGGATTAAACGGTGCGAGAGCTTCTTTTACTTCTTTTAATTGCCCCATTAATTCTTCATCGACATGTAATCGTCCTGCAGTATCGATAATGATTACTGTCTTATGAAGTTTTTTTGCTTCCTCTAGGGCCAGGAGAGCAATTTCTTTAGGATGTAAATTTAAATCAGAATCAAAACAATCTACTTCTATTTGTTTTGCGAGAGTTTGTAACTGTGCTTTAGCTGCTGGACGAAAAGTATCGGCCGGAACCAATAATACATCTTTCTTTCTTTTATTTTTTAAGTGTAGAGCAAGTTTTCCTGAAAAAGTAGTTTTCCCTTGACCATTTAATCCGACAATTAAAATTGGAACAATACCTGGTCGATCAAGATTTAATTCTTCATTAGCATCTCCCATAACTTTGGCAAGTTCATCATGCATAATTTGAACAAATTGTTCACCTGGATTGACCCCTTTTATAACTTTTTCACCAAGAGATTTTTCTTTTACGGCCTGAACAAAATCTTTGACGACTTTAAAATTTACATCGGCTTCTAATAAAGCTGTACGAACTTCTTTTAAGGTTTCTTCAATATTGCTTTCACTAATTGTAGTTTTACCTTGTACATATTTAAAAGCATGCGAAAATTTTTCACTTAACGTATCAAACATATTTTCCTCTTATTATTTCTCTACATTCTTCAATTGTAACCGCAACTAAAGGAGTAATTTTTTTAAAACTATTTTTTTGATTGGGATCATTCCAACATGCGGCCACTACCTCAATTCCGTACTCTTCAGCGCCTTCGATATCAGTTAAACTATCTCCAATATGTAAAATTTTATTTTTTTCATTACCAGCAGTTAGCTTTTCTAAACCCTCAATATCTGGTTTGGGCATGCCGTCATCATAGCAATAAATATCAGTAAAAAATTCAGTAATATTGAGCTTATTAATGATTTGCACGACAGAGCTTCGAGGCCTGGCGGTCCAAATATAGAGATTAAAATTTAACAGCTTTAACTCTTGTAAGAAATCTAACATGCCAGGGAACAACTGAATTTGACCGTTTGAAAACTTAACAAGTGTTCCATCATGATCAAAAATAATATGGCCTTTGACTAAATCATTCATTGTTTGCTAGATAAACTCCTATTATGACAACGCCACATCATGCCTCATTTAGCTCAGAACTTCAAAATAAAGTTGATATTCTTAAATCTAGACGGAAATCAGTAGAATTGGGTTCAATAACTTTTGATTCTCCTCTCATTCTTGCACCGATGTCCAGTATCTGCACTGCTCCCTATCGCCTATTAATGGAAGACTTGGGCGCAGGGGGAACAGTTAGCGAACTTATTTCCTGTCAGGGAATTAATTATAAAAATATCAGAACTACTGACATGCTTAAAATTGACCCAAGGGAAAAAAATATTGGTCTCCAGCTTTTTGGTGATTCAGCTGAAGCGATGGCCAATGCTGCAAAAGTTGCAGAAGAATACAATCCTAAATTCATCGATATCAATATGGGATGTCCGGTTAAAAAAGTCGTAGGTACTGGTGCTGGTTCTTCGTTGTTAAAAGATACATCTACACTACCTCATTTTTTTTCGACAATAAAAAAAGCAATATCCGTTCCATTGACTATAAAGATTCGTTTAGGATGGGATGAAGCCACTATAAATGCTTTGGAAGTAATTCATATAGCAAAAGAAGAAGGTATTGAATTTGTCGCTATTCATGGACGTACCAGAGCTCAGCAATACACAGGCCTTGCTAATTGGGAGCTATTGGAAAATTTAGGAAAAAAAGCTCCGCTATCTATTATAGGAAATGGTGATCTACACTCCGTGAGCAGAATTAAAGAAAAAATGCAAACAACAAGCTGTCAGGCATTAATGCTTGGGCGTGGTCCATTAAGAAATCCATTTATGTTTTTAGAACCATATATGAACGAAAATGATAACTTCTTTTTCACAGCTTCCGATCATTTAGAAGTCATAAATAAACTTATAGAATATTCACATGCTTATGCTCATAGTGATCACACTCACTTAATCTCCATTAGAAAACATCTAATATGGTTAGCTGCTGGTTATAATAATGTTAGTTATTTTCGAGATCTTATTTTTAAAACACCTG
>JAVHRK010000031.1:0-1130 GCA_036171615.1 Bacteriovoracaceae bacterium | reverse complement strand
GTCAAGTAGTCGTGAGAAATGGATATCTCCCCGAGAGAGAAATTCAAACTGGAGTTGGCCCAATTAATGTCAAAATTCCTAAGGTGCGATCGCGCACAGATGAGAGTTTTATTTTTAAATCAACTCTGATTCCCCCCTATGTAAGGAAATCAAAATCACTTGAATGTGTGATCCCGTGGCTTTACTTAAAAGGGATTTCTACTGGTGATATGGAAGAACCACTCATGCATCTGGTAGGGGCCGATGCTAAAGGGCTCTCTGCAAGCACAATAACCCGCTTAAAACAAATCTGGGGCAATGAGTACAAGGAATGGCAGCAGCGAGATTTAAGTAAAGATAAATGGGTCTATATTTGGGCAGACGGAATTCATAGTGGCTTTCGAAAAGATGAGAGTTCAAAATTATGCACACTCGTAGTGATTGGAGTGAATGAATATGGTCAAAAACATTTTCTTGCTATAGAAGACGGCACTCGAGAGTCGACTCAGAGTTGGCGCGAAGTTTTACTCCATTTAAAACAAAAAGGAGTGAGTGCTCCCCAGTTAGGAATTGGCGATGGCGCTTTAGGTTTCTGGGCCGCACTGGACGAGGTTTATCCCGAGACACGACATCAGCGCTGCTGGGTTCACAAGATGGCCAATGTTTTGAATCACATGCCAAAGGCACTTCAACCAAAAGCTAAGAGTGACCTGCAAGAGATTTGGATGTCAGATACAAAGGAAAATGCAGAAATTGCGATGACAAATTTTGTTGAAATTTACGGGGCAAAATATATCAAGTCAGTGGAGAACTTAAAAAAAGATAAGGATTCTTTATTGGCATTTTATGATTTTCCGGCTGAGCACTGGCCATCAATAAGAACAAGTAATCCAATCGAGTCAGTGTTCGGGACAATTCGTCACCGAACAAGGCAATCGAAGGGGTGTCTTTCAAGAGATGGTATGCTTCATATGATTTTTAAATTAGGAATTTCTGCTGAGAAAAACTGGAGAAAGATAAGGGGATTTCAGGAGCTAGGAAAAGTATTAACCGGAATAAAGTTTAGGAATGGGATTGAAGTAAAATTAGAGAAAAACAAAAAAGCTGCTTAGATTAAAAAAAATCTATACACCACATTTGACTTTATCTCT
>JAVHRK010000030.1:0-63115 GCA_036171615.1 Bacteriovoracaceae bacterium | reverse complement strand
TAAAAAAGAGCGCTCCTAATCCTTCATCTTTTTCGGAATAACCACAGCCATAAGAGACTGTTGGGTCACCTGTTTGATAAAACTTTTTATTAATATTACATGCTGGACTTAGTTTCGTAGCACCTGTTCCGCAACTTGAAATATCATAGGTTTTTCCCTTGTGACTAATTTGCCCATTCCAAATACTGCGTCCATCCCCAGAAGTTGTGCCTTTCTTGCAAGGATGTTGAAGTTGCAAATAGCGAGTGGCCATATAAGTATGAGGACGAATTTCATCTTTTTTAATATCTATATTATTAATTTGATCGTATTCATTGATAATAACGATACTAAAAGTATTTAGTATTTCTTCTCTTAATTCTTTTGATAATTCTCTTGTATGATTTTCAGGAATTAACCCTAATTGTTCGGCTAATTCGAAATTAAAGAAAGCAACTTCCCCACCTTTTCGTGTACGTGCTTGATACTCTACCACAGCTTCAGGTACGGCCTTTTTAAGAGGGTGTTCACCATTAATGTCTCTAAATTTTTGGTAGAGAATTTCTTTTGGTTCGGATTTAGTAGAAGGACGCAATTCTTTTAATTTTGTATTTCCCATTAGTTCATTTTCAGGGATTCCAATGATTTATTCAAAGAGGAAAATTATTCCACTCTAAAGAGCATAAATTTGAGGTAACGTAACTCTTCCATTGCTAATGGATAGGGATGATCAAAAGGCTGCCCTCCACTATATATAACAGTACCTTTCTTCCTCACTTTGGAAAAAGATTCTCTACATATCTCTAGAAACTTCTCATGAGTGATATGACTTGAGCATGAACTGGCTGCAAAAAGTCCATTTTGATTAACCAATCTCAATGAATCTGAAAAAACTTTGGTATAGGCAGTAGTTGCCGATTCAAGGGACTTCTGATTTGGAGCAAAACTTGGAGGGTCAGTGATTACTAAATCCCACTTTCTTTTTGCACTAATTGATTCATCTATAAATTTAAAAGCATCAGCATGTATTGCCTGATGAGGTGTTTTTAAATTATTAATTTCAAAATTTCGTATTGCAGCTGCTGTTGCGGCCTTAGAAATATCTACACTGGTAATTTCTTTTGCTCCTCCATGAGCTGCAAAAATTGAAAAACCTGCTGTATAGCTAAATAAGTTTAAAATATTTTTATCTTTAGCAAATTGACCTATCAGTTTCCTATTATCTCTTTGATCAAGAAAAAAACCAGTTTTGGCGGCATCACGAATATTGGTGGCAAATAAACTATTATTTTCTGTAAAAATAACCTCTTCTCGCAATTCACCTATTATATTTTCGCCCTTCTCATCGTCATCATTTCGTCGTTTAAGATAAACTATTTTAATAAAATCAAAACTTTCACAAATCTTTTTCGCAATCAGTTCAGTATTCCAAAACTGTTCCATTACTGGATGATCATGTTTTATAACTGCGGTATCGGCATAAATGTCAATATTAAGCCCAGGCATACCATCGCCTTCACCATTAATTAATCTAAAACTATTTGTTACAGGAGTTGAAAAATTTTTTCTAACTGCCACAGCTTTATCAAATTGAGAGTGTGACCATTCCTTCATTTTTTTATAGGGAACATCTTCAGTTAAGCAAAGAACTCTAAACCGTAATTGAGTATCAGCTTGTACAATTCCGAAAGCTATAGGTTCTAGCCGATAGCGAAGTTCATAAAAACCATCATGGACTAATTCTTTAGCGTCAAAACAATCAGCAAATATCCAACGATGGCCACGTTTTAGATGCTTGGTTAAATCTCTTGTAAGGTGAATTATATTATGGCCAACTGGTAAATTAATCATGAAACCTCAACGAATTATAGAGCGCGCCACTTAAAACTAAGCTAGCAGCAATGATTTGTTTAGTAGTTAAATTTTCACCCAAAATAAAATGTGAAAGAATTAGCGCACATGGTGTAATCGCATAATACATAATTCCGGAAGTTGTAGTTGGTAATTTAGAAGTTACTCGGGCCCAAAGTGAATGAGCTATAAAAGTTCCAAAAAATGCCAAGAAGCTTAAAGCATACCAGTCTTTAGCGTCCAGGCTCCAGTCCGTTTTAGAAATAAAAAAACTAAAACCAATTAAAGCAAAAAAAAATTGTGAAAAAATTCTAATATCATGATCAAAATATTTATTTGTTCGTTGATGAAGAATCGGCATGCAAGCATAAAACGATGCACTAATTAGAGCTAGCGCAATTCCCTTTGTGAAATTATTGGAAATATTCCATTGAGGTACCAATAGACTTATGCCAATTAAGACTAAACTGAGAGCGATAAAATTTTTCTTTTTTACATGATATCCTAAAAAAAGTGATCCAAAAAAGATTAACTGTATCCCGTAGGTACTCATCCCCAAAACACATATTCCCGGTCCTGCGATTTTAATTGAATAAAAATAAGTTATCCAATGACAGAAGAAAACAACTCCAATCAGAACCAGTCTCCAACTTTCTTTGTTAAAGAACTGATTTAATTTAATTTTTTTACGCCATAAAATAGCACTTAAGATACTTGCAATCGACAATCGGAATAAACCGATAGTAAAAGGATTTGCGGCCGTAAACTTTATAGCAATCGGAACAAAAGAAAATATAAAAATAGCGAGTGCAGTTTCGTAAACTAGCATCCCGTCACTTTTTTATGGATATTTGAAAGTGAGAATGCACCTTTGTGCCAATCCATATTGTACCATTTTAATTTTTTCTCAAGTTCTTTCATCATCGGTATTTTTGATTCATTTAAGATTGTTGGCAGTAATCCTTTTGATGCAAAAGCAAAAGTCCAAAAGACTCCAGGGTATATCATCATTGGTCCTGTAAATGATTTTACAACTGGATACACTTCGCGAAGATTGTCATAGAATTTTTTGATTCCGTATTCATCATAAAATGGATTTTCTGTCTGTGCCATCATTATGCCATTTTCAGTTAGAGCATCACTCACATGGCGATAAAACTCTTGGGTAAATAGTCCTGCTGCAAAATCTTCTGGATCTGTTGAATCTATAATAATAACGTCAAAAAAGTTTTTAAAAGATTTTATATATTCCACTCCATCCTGGGGTAAAATTCTGACTCTTTTATCTGATAAACCAGATGTACAATCTGGAAAATATTCTTTGGACACATCAATAACTCTTACATCAATTTCAACTAAATCAATTCTCTCGATTTCCGGATGCTTAACATATTCGCGGACAATTCCACCATCTCCCCCGCCAATAATGAGTACATTTTTAATCTGAGGGTGAATCATCGATGGAATATGTCCCATTACTTCGTGATACACAAATTCATCGTGGTCCGAAACCATCGTTTTACCATCTAAAAGTAGTAAACGACCTACAGCTTCCGTGTCTAACACATCAATTTTTTGAAACTTGGACTGTTCTGAGTGTAAAACAGATTTTATTTTAAAAGATGTTGCTACATTCTTATGAAAATATCTCTCAGTGAACCAACCTTTACCTAAAATGCTCTCATCCATCGTTTTTACCCCAAAAAAAAATTGTCAATGTGGGCAATATATCTTAGAACAAGCTAAGATAACAGCTTTTTTCATTGGGTAAATCATATGTTTGAATCTAAACTTTCTAATGGTCAAAAAATTAAAATTTCTGGCTTTAACAACTTAACAAAAATTCTCAGCTTTAACTTATATGATTTTTGTATCACGTTAAACGAAGACCAACGGGCACAATATATTAATTATATTCATGATAAATATAACGCCAACCGAATTGCCGATATTTCCAGACATATTGTAGAAATTATTGAAGCTAATATCTTAAGTGTTTCTGTCCAAGATTACGATCCAGTTGGGGCCTCAACGATGGTTCTAATGAGTGATTTAAAAGGCGGTGGTGATCCAATTCCTTCAGCTCAAGTCAATTGCCATTTAGATAAATCACATATTACTGCACATACTTATCCTGATGCCGCTGACCCTGATGGAATTTGTTCTTTTAGAGTAGATATTGATATTGCAACTTGCGGTGAGATTATTCCTTTAAAGGCAATTAATTATTTATTTGAAGCTTTTGAATGTGATGTGGTTTATATCGATTATGTTGTTCGTGGATATACACGTCTTGATAACGGCAAAAAAATCTATAATGATCATCATTTTAATTCTATTCAAGATTTCATTAGACCAGATATTAAAGAAAATTTTCTTCACTTGGCTGACATGAATATGCCTCAAAATAATATCTGGCAAACAAAGCTTTATGTGAAAGAAACAGGTCCTGCCAATTACCTTTTAAATCCAGAGGACATTCATAACCCAGCAGTTAAAGATAAGATGGCACTTCTTGAAAAAGAAATGTTGGAAATTTATCACATGATTCACTAAGTGAAGAAAAACTTATGGGGTAACGACACGACTCAGTTTTTTTATGACTTAAATCCTGATTTAATTTTATCTACAGTAGATTCATTAGGCTATTCTACAACTGGAAGAATTATTCAATTAAACTCAATGGAAAATAGAGTCTATGAAGTTGAAATAGATTCCGATTCCGATAATCCAAGTGAGCATTCTAAAATAATTAAATTTTATCGACCTGGTCGTTGGACGATAGAACAACTACAAGAAGAGCATGATTTTATGCTGGATTTAATTGAAGCCGAAATTCCGGTCATTGCACCAATTAAATTTGACAAGAATTCACTTTTCACTCAACCCGACACGGGACTTTTTTACACAGTATTTAATAAACAAGGAGGTCGCGCTCCTGATGAATTTAATGACGAAGAGATTGAACAATTAGGAAGACTTTTAGGCCGATTACATAATGTAGGCAATACCAGAGTTGCTCAGCACCGACTTACCTTGTCTCCTGAAACATATTTACAATCAAACTTAGCATTTCTCTTGGATCAAAAAATAATCCCCTCACATGTTGAGTTTACTTATAAAACAACTTTAGAACAAATTTATACTAAAATTAATCCACTTTTTAAAAATATTCACTACCAGAGAATTCACGGTGACTGCCACCTTGGTAATATTCTTCGTCGAGGTGAGACTTTTCATTTGATAGATTTTGATGATTTTGTCATGGGACCAACTGTACAAGACTTGTGGTTATTGCTTCCAGGACGAGATGATTATGCTGATAACTTAAGAAATATTATGCTTGAAGCCTATGAGACTATGCGAGATTTTAATAATGAAGAATTGAGATTAATTGAACCGCTTAGGGCCTTACGAATGATCAACTATTCTGCCTGGATTGCAAAACGTTATGCCGATCCTGCTTTCAAAAATTCATTTCCCTACTTTGATTCACCTTCGTACTGGGAAGGACATTTGAATGATTTACGTGAACAAGTTTTTCATTTACCCGATTAATTTAAATGACATTTTTCTTCTAAAATTGCAGTGGCACGACTAATCCACTCTCCGTTATAACAAATTGAATCTTCACCTTCACAATGTAAGTAAGTTTTTCCATTACTACTTGAACAAGTTTTATGCGATGGTGGCGTAATTATTTGACATGTTTTACAAGTTATACTTTTTGCGACCCGAGCAATATTACTTACATTTTCAGTTGCTCCCTTGAGTTGATATTCCTTGGGAATTAAAACTCCCTTCTCTACCAAATCTACTGATTCTCTCATCATCTCTTTAGCACTAACAAAATTTAAGCCTAAACACTTTCCGATATCAATAATTAAAGGGATTGCTTTTACATTGATGGCCTTAATATCATGGAATAATGCCACTTGTGTATTCACTCTAGAGTTACATAAGCGTGAAATATTTTCGCTAACAAAATTTCCAAGATCAGTATTAGATTCATTCTGTACTCCATATTTAAAGTCTTCTGAATCATGATTCCATCCGAGGTGAGAAAATCCGTTATCTGATATAGATGCGACTGCTTTACTTTGCTTTCTGTATTCAATTAATCGCTCTGAATAATTTTTACTTTCAAATACGACTTCACCACGTTTCTCCATATAGTTTAATTCATCGGCTGATGGCATCGCCCCTCTCCCATAAGGAAATCTAAAAAACTTATTCTCTTGATTGCTAAATCTATTATTTGTTACTTGATCTAATAAATTTATACTTTTTTTTATTTGTTGATTTGCCTCACTTTCAGAAAAGCCATTACTTTCAACTTTACCGTTTATCATTCTCAGATCATAAGCATTATGCTCATAACCATGATCACCAACTGTATGTCCTTCTTTTAATTCCTTAAGGACTAATGCCCCTAAATCACTATTATTATCGATATTGGTAGTTGATATAAAAAAAGTAGCTTTAGTTCCTCGTTTTTTTAGTCCTTCTAAAATTTTCTCAGTTGCTATTAGTGATGGGCCATCATCAAAAGTAAGATGAATATTATGAGGATGACAGGTTTTAATTTTTGCCATTATGGTATTATATAAAGGATCATTATCGATATTTTTACAGCTCTCGCTGCAGTAGGAATAATGACCGACCAATAAACTACACAATAATAATAGAGTTAACTTTTTCATGAGTTAATATTCGGCATTTTTAATTAAAAAATTAGTTTTTGAAAACTATCATTAAATTCAAATACTAGTAATTTTGCATTAATTTTAGTTTCATTTTCATAGATAATTTCTAGACTTTGAGATTTCATCAAGGCATCTAAAAGTTTTTGTTGATCATTAGATTTTTCATTAGTAGCGATGCACCCTGAAGTGGGAACAAATGGATAAAAGGATGAAAAAGGATTATTATTTACTCTCCCCGTTCCGTGAATACGAAGAAGACTACGTCCCATAATTTCTGCGACTTTCCCTTGCTTCCACCATGATTTTTCAAAATGAGAAGTTGGTATTAAATTATCTACTTCCGAAAAATTTACAATTAATCGTCGAAATTTTCCAAATTCATAATTTTTATCGGCCGTGGGCATGACACCATTAATTGAATAAACTCCCATAGGTGTTTGGCCATTGGAGTGATGAAAAGGAAGTCCTCGGCCAGAGCATGCAAGTATTCTCAGAGACCATATATTGCCAGAATCATCTTTTAAAAATTCACCACTACTTTTCTTAATTAATAATGTTCCCAATGAACGTCTATTGGTTGGCAAAATTGCAAAAAGCATTAATTGATTACTATTAAAATCAAGAAGCTCTTGAACCTCTTGAACATTCAATGATCGAGCATTAACAGCTTCATCAAAAAATAAATTTGAATATTGATTTGTAAAATTTAATAAATGATATTTTTGATTATCAGATAATGATTCATAATTTAGATCTTTAACATACGAGGTAAGACTTCCAACAAGAGCATGAAACATCAAGCTTTCTTCAAAGGACAAACTTTCCCAAGGAATTTCCTGGGGAAGTTTGTATTTAAGTCCTTTTTTATTTCCAAATAGATACGGAAGAAAATTTTTTAGATAATTCATTTAGTGGTGATGATGTCCACCCGGGCCATGAACATGCCCATGTGCCATTTCCTCTGCACTTGGTTCTCTAATTTCTTTTATTGTTACATCAAAATGCAATTCAATTCCTGCCAATGGATGATTTCCATCAACAGTTACTGTATCGCCATTTATCTCAGTTACTGTAACTACTAACTCACCTTCTTCAGTTTCAACTTCAAACTGCATTCCAAGTTCCACGCCTTCATTTGATTCAAACTGAGATCGTGGAACTGTCTGACAAAGTGCTGCATTTTTTTCACCGTATGCATCTTTTGCAGGAATAGCTACCTTTAATGAATCACCTGCAACTTTTCCTTCAAGTGCAGCTTCTAATCCAGGAATAAGATTACCCATTCCTTGAATGTAATAAAGTGGGCCATGCTCAGTAGAAGAATCGATTAAATTGCCATCTTTGTCTGTAAGTTTATAGTCGATACCTACGACTTTGTTTTTTTCAATGTGCATAAAATGTCCTCAAATGTGCCCAATTTTTTGTTGCTGGAATCCTATCATTTCTTTTTGGTGATGTCTAAAATGAGAACTGGCTCTAACGGAACATCTTCCAATTGACCTCTAGTACCTGTTTTAACGGCCTTTATTTTATTTACAACTGGCATACCTTTAATAATTTTTCCAAAAACAGCATATCCAAAGCCGGCCGCAGAATTATCTCTATGATCTAGGAACCCATTATCATTAACATTTATATAGAATTGAGCAGATGCACTATCAACGTCTTGCATACGGGCCATTGCCAATGTACCAGTTTCATTTTTTAATCCGTTTCCAGCTTCATTTTTAATTTGGGCGCCTGTAGATTTTTCTTTTAAATCTTTATCAAAGCCTCCACCTTGAATCATAAAATTATTAATAACTCGATGAAAAATTGTATTTTTATATTGGCCTTTTGAAACATATTCTAAAAAATTCTTTACTGATATGGGAGCTTTATCTTGAAACAATTCTGCCTCTAAGTCTCCCATACTTGTCTTAATAATAATATGTGGATTAGCTGCAAATAAATTCAGAGAAAAAAAGAGAGAACAAAGGAACGATAATTTTTTCATAGTGACCTCACTGGTTAAATGGATGTTTTAATAAAAAATTTTGGTATTCTACTTTTGGTAATGGGTCTTGCCCCACAAGTGCCAACTTTAAATAGTCGATTGAGTCGTTTCCCCAAAACATTTCATCTTGAAGGAAAAATGTAGGGACACCAAACACGCCTTTGTTCAGGGCCATTTGAACATTTTGTTTTAATTCTTGTCGAATTTCTTTAGATGAAATTAAATCCATCCAAAGAGCAGACGGTAAATTTTCTTCTAATAATATCTTTGAAACAATATCTGAATTTCCAATATCTAGTCCTCTTTCCCAAACAGCTTTAAAAAAACAATCAATAACTTTTTTTTGATTGTTTTTTGAAACGGAATAAAGTGAACATCTCAGAGCATATAAAGAGTTAAATGGAATGGTCGGTGGAGTTACAAATGGAATTTTATGTATTTTCGTAAACCGCAAAAGATCTTTCATTAAATAATTTCTTTTAGTTTCTATTTGACCTGGCCCCTTAGTTTCATAATGAGAAATAATTGCTGCAATTGTGACAGGAATAAATTTTAAATCCAGACTTTCATCATTTCGTATTCTTGTCCAAGCAACGTAAGAATAAGGCGAAAGAAAATCAAAATAAAATTCAACAGTATTAGAATTCATTAAACATTGGCCTCATCATGCTTTTTTTCTAAATAGTAATGATAATTACTTTCAAATACTCTGATATTAGCTTTATCAACCTCGAAGACTCGATTTGAAAGGGCATGCAAGAAATGTCTATCGTGACTTACAAACATCACGGTACCCTCATATTTTTTTAACTGTTCTAAAAGAACATCTCGTGATTTTAAATCTAGATGGTTAGTCGGCTCATCTAATATAAGCAAATTATGATTATTAGATAATAATGTAGCTAATACAACCCTACTTTTTTCGCCGCCAGATAATATTTTAATTTTTTTATCTACATCATCACCACGAAATAAAAAAGCGGCCAACAGGTTTCTAATAAAACCAGGTGTACCATTTTTAATCCTACCTGTAATTTCTTCTAAAATTGTATTTTCAGGATTTAACAAATCTAGTGAAAACTGTGAAAAATATCCGGCCTGAATACTGGGACCTAGATTAACTTCACCACCTGATGATTCTGTTAATCCACAAATCACTTTTAAGAGAGTAGATTTTCCAGCACCATTTACGCCAACTACTGCAATTTTATCTAGTCGATGAACAACAGCTGAGAGGTCAGAAAATACTTTATGGATGGAATTATCATCTCGCACCCAATTCTTTGCTAAATTTTTCATAATGACTACGTCATTACTTCCTCTAGGTGGAACTGGAAATGAAAAATCCATTACATCTTCTTCTATTGGCATTTCGACACGTTCAATTTTATCAATTTTTTTAACTCGAGATTGAACTTGAGCTGCATGTGAGGCCCTGGCAGCAAATCTAGCTATAAATTCTTCTTCTTTAGCAAGCATATCCTGCTGACGTTCAAACTGTGCAACATGCTGAACACGCCTTATTTCCCTTTCCTTTTCATAGAAATCAAAATTTCCCGTGTAAGTTGTTATGGTTTTATTTCCAACTTCAATTATTCTATTAGCAATTCCATTTAAAAAATCTCGATCATGACTTGTAAGGAGAATCGCTCCCTTGAAATTTTTTAACCATTCTTCAAGCCAGACAATACTTTCAAGATCTAAATAGTTAGTTGGTTCATCAAGTAAAATGACATCAGGATTTTGAATAAGGATTTTGGCCAGTGCTATTCGCATCCGCCATCCACCAGAAAATAAACCGACATCTCGATCGTGATCGTAGGGCATTACTCCAAGTCCTGTAATGATTTCCTTTGCACGAACATCTAAATCATAACCACCTAATTGTTCAAACTCAGTTTGGAAATCTCCAAGCTCAATAAGAACTTTTTCCATTTCATCATCTGACAAGGGAGTTTCGACTGAATTATCTAAAATATTTTCGATGCGTTTAATTTCAAGTGCAAGAGTTGATACCTTAGCGCTGCCGCTCATTACTTCTTCAATGACAGTTCGACCTTTCATTTCGCCAATATTTTGAGAAAAATATGCTAGACGAATTTTATCAGGAACAGTTATAGAACCTGCATCAAACCCTTCTTCTTTTGCCAGAACTTTAAATACTGTTGTCTTACCTGCCCCATTAGCACCGACAAGACCGGCCTTATCCCCTGGCCGCAATATAAATGAAGCATTTTCGTATAATATTTGTCCGCCATAAGTTTTAGTCACATTATTAAAACTAATCATAATTAATCGAATCCTCGCATTTATCTAAGCCAGTACTTTACCCCAAAGGATAGGCCTTTGACATTAATTAAAAGTGATGATTGAGCAAAACATTTTGCTACTATTACGCATATGTGTACATTAAATAGACTCATCAAAATGGTTGAAAAAATTTCAATATATTCTATGATTAAACCCTATCTCTTACTAGGATTTTTTATGGACTACACTCCTCTTCGCATTTCGACAGTCAAGCCGGCCCGTGGATTAACTTTTGATCTCTATATTTATTTTAAGGACCAATATCTTTGCTATGCAAAAAATGGTGAGCAACTATCTGAAGAAAAATATCAAAAATTAAAATCACAGCAAATTGCTAAATTTTTTATTACAGAAAAAGATGAAATTAATTATCAGAAATTTTTAGATACCCTTCTTTCTGAAACATTAAATAGCAAAACAACATCTGTAGATGAAAAAGTTAATTTAGCAGAAGGAACTTGCAATTCCGCAGTTGAAAGAATGCAAAAAGATCCAAAAAGTGAAAGCGCGTATAGAATGACAGAGACTGCGGCAAAAAGCTTACGACAAGTCATTATGCAAAACCCTGATGCCCTAAAGCAAATTTTTGGTAAAAAAGTTGAAAAACACGATGAAATTGTAAAACATTCTCTCAATGTGTGTGCACTCTCTGTAAAATTGGGTTCTATTTTAAAATGTACTGACAGCGAATTAGATGACCTCGGAACTGCTGCTTTAATACATGATATTGGAATAACTCAAATGCCTAAAGATGCAATTGAATTATTTTATAAACCTAAAAAAAGACTTACTGTAGATGATAAGCGCGTTTACTATGGCCATTGTAAAGACTCTCTTGCACTTTTAAAAGATAGACCTTATGTCAATGCAACCATTATAGAATTAGTTGTAAATCATGAAGAAGTTCTCTCTGGCATGGGGCCCAATAAAAAGAAAAAGCTCAGTAAGTTAGAAGAGATTTTGTCGATGGTTAATAATTACGACAAAAGAATTCTGACTTCAAAAACGACTCCGTCACAAACAGTAAAAGATATGATGATTGATGAATTAGGAAATTATAATTTAAATTTATTAGCTGACTTTAAAAAAGTCCTTCAGGCTGAAGGACTTTTAGATGAAGTTTAAAAAATAATTCTCAACGAATCAAGAGTCAAATCAATTTTTAAGAAACAATCATTTAATGATTCTTTTTGTAAGGTAAAACTTTCAATTTCTTCCTGACGAACTGAAGGATTTATTTTCATTAGTTCCATCAGTCGCCCTTGTTCTTCTGTAAGAAATGTATTCATCTCTAGTCTTGCACTTTCAATTAATGAACGTGATTTGATTTTTGCTAATTCGTGGGACCTAATTAATATTTTCTGAAGTGCCAGTTTTGGAATTGATTTTGCTTTAAGAATAAATTCGGGAGTTGCTTGAACTATTTTTTCACTTATTTCTTCATGATTCCATTTTTCTGAAAAATCTTCACAACTAGAATCAATTAAAATACGAATAGTTGCCAGAGGAAAAAAGCGTTCTGGTGAGTATTCCTTTGGGGCAACTAATTGCGCAGTATAAAAACACTCTAAAAATGTTTTTGAAGCTGCACCTGATTTTTTTCTCATCATTACTGAAGCATTACCTAATGAGTTACTCAAAATTAAATCGATAGCACCAATAACTAAAGGATGATCCCAAGTTAGGAATTCAACGTCCTCTCTTAATCGAGCAGTTTTGCGGTCATATGTAATTCGTAAACCTTCAATGGATAATCCGGGAAAATGTGGGACATACATATTATCACTTGGCTTAATATAAAAGACTGTGTCGTTCAAATCCTCGATATCTACACCTAATTCTGAAAAAATTTCGTTCATAAAATGAATAAGATCATGTTCCTCATCGTGTCCTTTAATTTGATTAACAATATGATGAGCCTCACTATCGTTAAATGAATTTAATTCTACTAATACATCTCTTCCCTCTTCAAGATGGTGAGAAATTTCTTTATACTCTTGTTTCGTAGTTGCAATAAAATCATGTAAAACACTTACATTTTCTAAACATTTTTTTGGATGATTTAAATATTCAGTTAAAAGTGTTTCAAGCCTTTGATAGACGACACTTGCACCTTTGGCAGAATGGGTAAACGCCTCCATCCCTTCGTTATACCAAGAAAACACTATTTCCTCGTAAGAGGAAAGAACATAGGGAACATGTAAGTGAATATCTGAGATTTGTCCAATTCGATCTAGTCTTCCTATTCGTTGTTCTAATAAATCAGGATTAGATGGTAAATCAAATAGAACAAGATGATGGACAAATTCAAAATTGCGGCCTTCGCTTCCAACTTCTGTACATAGCAATACATCTGCACCTGTTGGTTCGGCAAAGTAAGCAGCTTGTCTATCTCTCGCGATAAAACTTAAACCCGAATGAAAAACGCTCACTTTAAGTCCAGGCATACGCTCTTTTAAAATCTTCTCTAAACATATTACTTTCATTTTTGATTGAGTAATTAAAAGAATTTTTTCACCTTTTTTCTTCTCTAAAAAGTTATTAAGCCAATCAAGTTTTAAGTCAAATGATGGCCCTATTGTTTCTTCGTCTTCTAGACTTAAAAATTGTGTTTTTTGTGATTCTAACGGATAGGCATGCAAAATTCTTTTAGGAAAAAATGAAAACTCTTTAGCCATTCTTTGTCTGGTATTTCTGAAAAAAATTCGACCAGTTCCATGTTGATCGAGGAGTTCTTTAATTTTATGTTCATTAACTCCATCAATATTATTTTTAACCAGTTTACGTGCATTTTCAGCGACGCTTTCGTAATGAGAAATTTCATCTAAAAATTTTTGATAATCATAAAATCGGTTTGGATCAATTAACTTTAGTCTAGCAAAATGTCCTTCTAGTCCCAATTGTTCAGGTGTAGCAGTTAAAAGTAAAAGTCCTTTTGATTTATGAGAAATTTTTTCAACAATTTTATATTCAAGAGATGGATTATCCACTGTCCATTTCAATTGATGGGCCTCATCTACAACGAGTAAATCCCATTCAACTTTATTCATCATCTCTCTGGCCATCGCTGCACCTTTAAGCAAGCCGATATTTAAAATAACTAAATCATTATCAAAAAATGGATTCGTTTCAGGCTCTAAATAAGTTTCTTGATTAAGAGTCGTAAAAGATAAATTAAACTTTCTTAGCATCTCAACAAACCATTGATAAACTAATGAATCAGGAACGAGTATCAGAACACGCTTCACCCTTTCAGTGAGAAGCAAATGATGGATAATTAGTCCGGCCTCAATTGTTTTTCCTAACCCAACTTCATCAGCAAGAAGCACTCTTGGAATTGGACGTTTCGCAATTGTAGTAGAAACATAAAATTGATGGGGCAGCAAATCCATGCGTCCACCAATAAAACCTCGAACAGGACTCTTATTTATTCTATTCTTATAAAATAATGTTTTTTGTCTCAAATCAAATAAGGTTTCACTATCTATTTTACCCGCAAATATTTTTTCTTCAGGACGGTTAAAACTAATTTCATTTGAAAGTTCAACTTCACTTTTATTATTGTAAAATTGAATACCGTTAATAATTTCAACTTCTTCAACCACTGACTTAGTTTCATCAAGCCAGCAAATTTCATCTCCAACTGTAAATACGACTCTTTTGAGCGGTGCTCCCCGAGTTCCATAAGTCCGTTCAGTATGACTTCCAGCAAATATAATTTTAATGGTTTTTGATTCGACTTGATTTATGGTGCCAAGCCCAAGTTCAGGCTCTGCCTCGCTAACAAAGCGTTGGCCTATTGAAAATTCACTCACAGTGTCTTCCTTCGTAATCTATTAATTTAAGTTATAAAAAGCTATTGCAATGCCAATTACAAGCATGCCAATCAGAATATAAATGTGCTGTTTACCTAATCTGATTTCTTCTGGGGCTAAGTGGCTTTTGTGCACCTTGTGTTTTGGTTTTCCCATTTTAATTACCTCTTCCAATTTGTGATGTTTTATACTGACATTTTCCCTCTTTCCGTCTAAAAAGTAACTCACAAATAAAGCTAGGGAAATAAAATTATGATCGTTTGTCAAAATGTTAGTCTTCAATTCGGTGCAAGAAAATTATTTGATGAAGTGGATATCAAATTTACCCCAGGTAACTGTTATGGGCTTATTGGGGCCAATGGGGCCGGAAAATCAACCTTTATTAAAATACTTTCAGGTGAGCAAGCAACTAGCACTGGAACAGTCTCTATTAATCCCGGACAACGCTTGTCAATTTTAAAACAAGATCATTTTATTTTTGATGAAGAAGATGTTTTAAAAGTTGTTATCATGGGTAATAAAAAGCTTCTTGAAATAATGGAAGAAAAAGATCGGTTATACGCCAAGGAAGATTTTTCTGATGAAGATGGACTAAGAGCAGCGGAACTAGAATCTACATTTGCTGAAATGAATGGCTGGGAAGCAGAATCAGAGGCCGCTGTTTTACTCTCTGGCCTAGGAATAAAAGAAGATTTAATCAATAAAAAAATGAAAGAGCTTAATGGCGGAGAAAAAGTAAAAGTTCTTTTAGCTCAAGCACTTTTTGGAAAACCTGACATCCTACTTTTAGATGAACCAACCAACCATTTAGATATTAAAGCTATTCAATGGCTAGAAAATTTTCTTCTAGGTTTTGATAATACAGTAATCGTTGTTTCCCATGATCGACATTTTCTCAATAAAGTCTGTACACATATGGCCGATATCGATTTTAGTAAAATTAAAATTTATACTGGAAATTATGATTTTTGGTATCAATCATCTCAATTGGCAATGACGTTAAAGTCTAATCAAAATAAAAAGACTGAAGAAAAGATGAAAGACTTAAGAGATTTTATTGCCCGCTTTTCGGCCAATGCTTCAAAATCTAAACAAGCAACATCTAGACAAAAAACACTTGAAAAAATTACACTTGAAGATATTCAACCTTCAACTAGAAAATATCCATTTGTGCACTTCAAGCCTAAAAAAGAAATTGGAAAAGAAGTTCTTACTGTAGAAAAATTATCTAAAACAGTTGATGGAAAAGTTCTCTTTAAAAATATTTCTTTTAACTTTAGAAAAGGTGACAAAGTAGTCTTACTTGGAGATGACCTAGCTAAAGGTACTTTAATGGATATTTTGGCAGGAGAAGTCAAGCCAGATACAGGTATTATCACTTGGGGTGTCACTACTATTCGATCGTATTTCCCATCAGATAATTCAAAATATTTTGTCGATGGTCGATATAATTTAGTTGATTGGCTTAGAGATTTTTCAGAAGACAAAGATGAATCATTTGTTCGAGGATTTTTAGGTCGAATGCTTTTTTCAGGTGAAGAAGGTCTGAAAAAAACAAATGTTTTATCTGGTGGAGAAAAAGTGCGCATGATGCTTTCTAAAATGATGTTAGAAGGACCAAATGTTTTGATTATGGATGGACCGACCAATCACTTAGACCTTGAGAGTATTACTTCGGTCAACGAAGCTCTTACCAAATGTGATGCTAATATAATTTTCTCATGCCACGATCATGAATTTGTTCAAACTGTGGCCAATAGAATTATTGAAATTTTACCCAATGGGACTATAATAGATGTAGAAAAATCATTTGATGACTATTTAGGATTAAATTAAGAGGTTGATATGGGACGTAAGTGGAATAATATTAAAGAAAAAAAAGGCGAAGCTGATAAGGCCCGTGGAGCAATGTACACGAAGGCACTTAAGGAAGTTACTAAGGCCGTTAAGTCAGGTGGTGAAGATGCAAGTAGCAATTTTCTTTTAAAAATCGCATTTGATCGTTGCCGAAAATATAATGTCCCAAAAGATAATATTGATCGTGCTATAAAAAAGGGATTGGGCACTGAAGAAATTGGTGATGCTGATGTCGCTTATGAGGGTTATGGCCCCCATGGTGTAGCAATTTTTGTTGATACTTCTACAAATAATGTTACTAGAACTGTTGCCAATATTCGAAATTGTTTTAATAAATGTGGTGGTTCTTTAGGAACAACAGGTTGTTTACAATTTGTTTTTGAACGAAAGGCCGTTTTTGAAATAGCTCAAGGTTCTCTTGTTGAAGATGATTTCACACTGGAAATGATTGATGCTGGTGCAGAAGATGTTCTTCTAGAAGATGGATTTTTTACAGTAACTGCTCCTATGGAAGACTTTGGTCATATCCACCATAAACTAGATGCTATGAAAATTCCTTGTGATGAAGCTGGACTTGAAAGAGTACCGCTTAATTTTAAAGAAATTGATAAAGAAGCTTTTAAACAAATTACAAAACTAGTTGATATGCTCGAAGCCGACGATGACGTGGTTAAAGTTTATCACAATGTTCAGTATGATGAATCGTTTGCTGATTAAGATTATTTTTTACCAATAAATTCAACACCACCTAAATACGGTCTAAATTTTTCTGGAATTCTGATAGACCCATCAGCTTGCTGATGATTTTCTAAAAATGGAACCAATATTCGAGGTGTCGCAATCGCTGTGTTATTTAGTGTGTGCACGAATTGAACTTTATTTTCTGAATCTCTATAGCGAGTTTGTGTTCGTCTAGCTTGCCAATCATATAGTGAAGAACAGCTATGCGTTTCACGATATTTATTTTCAGATGGAACCCAAGCTTCAACATCGTACATACGAACTTTTCCCGTTCCCATATCACCTGTACAGCATTCCACAATTCGATATGGCAGACCTAAATCAGTAACTATTTCTTCAGAAGTTTCTAATAATTTTTGATGCCATTTTTCTGATTCACCTACATCATTTTTACAAATAACAAATTGCTCGACTTTCATAAATTGATGAACTCGAATTAAGCCACGCACGTCTCGTCCATACGATCCAGCTTCTCTTCTAAAACATGGCGAATAACCAGCATATAAAATAGGCAAATCTGATTCTTTTAAAATTTCCCCAGCATGAAGTGAATTAATTTGTACTTCTGCTGTACCTGTTAAATATAAATCGTCTTCTTGTAAAAAGTAGGCCTGATCTCTACCTGTTGGGAAATGACCTGTGCCAAATAACGCTTCTTCTCGTGCTAGTGCAGGGACTGAAACTAAGGTAAAACCTTTTTGCATTAGTTTTTCCATCGCCATCTTGTGCATGGCCATTTCAACTAATACCATTTCATTTCGAAGTGAATATGATCGCGAACCTGAGACACGTGCAATTCTTTCAAATTCGGCCCAGCCATGTTTTTCTAATAATTGTACGTGATCAAGTGGTTTGAAATCAAAAGTTGGGATAACCCCTGCTCTTTTTACTTCTACGTTCTCTGAATCATCTTTTCCAATCGGAGCTTTTGGCGATGGAATTTGAGGAACTAAATATAATAATTCTTTAATTTTAAGATCTAATTCATCAATTTTAAATTTAAAGGATTTTGCTTGTTCATCAAGAGATTTTGACTCCGCAATGAAAATGGGGCGTTCGGCAGGTGACGCCTTAGGAATCTTCGCCGTTATCGCATTTTTTTGTGTTAGCAAATTTTGCTCTTCACTTTTAATACCCGTTAGTTCACGATCCATGGTTATAAGAAGATCTAAATCTAGTGTAATATTTTTTAATGCGCATGCGTTCTTAACAATGTCAGCATTTTCTCTTATGAATTTAATATCTAGCATGTGTTTCCCTTGTTATAATCGATTAGTTATTTTTACCATAATGGAAAAAGGAATACCATGGCCCGATGCAAATTTTGTAATCAAGAAATTACCTGGATGAAAGAAAATGGTCGAAACAAACCAATTAATGGTGATGGTGGAATCCATATGTGTGATGAAATGAAAAATTCGATGAAATCAATCAAGTCAGTTCCGGCCGCAGAACTTGATCCGGAAATCTTAAAACAATATGAAAGTGCTATCAATTTAAAAGTAGTGAAAAAATAAAGTATTAAACACTCTCAACTGGTGAAACCAAATCTGAGACAGTAAAGCTCTCTCTTTTGATAAAATCTTTTAGCCTGATAGGACATTCCTTAACTTCGCATGAATCACAATAAACTTTGCGACATGGATCCAAGTGGATATGTAACTCACCTGTCATTGGATAGTCCCCGATGACTTTTTCTTCAAAGTAATCACTAAATGCATGGGCCTTATCTATGGTCCAAAATTCAGGAATTACCATATGAGAATCAATATGATGATGGCTTCCACTTCTAATAACTCTGGTAAAATGAATATGAATTATTCCAGGACGATAATTTTTCTCAAAAATATCTGCTAATAATTTTACTGTTTCAACATCCTGACCATCTAATAAATTATGACCTGAACTAATTAATATTTTTATTCCAGCAACTGCCAACACTATACCAAAAATAAATGCAACAACTGGATCTATCCATTGCATGCCAGTTATTTTAACTAAAAATAAACCTAAGAGGACTCCAATACTCGACACTGCATCAGTAATTAAGTGTGCTCCACTTGATCTAAGTGCTTCAGAATGAAATTTCTTTCCACGATAAATAAGAAAATAGCCCAGAAGACCATTGAGAAGTCCCGCAACGGAAACAATTGCTAAACCCAAATTTAATTGCCCAACAAGCGCACCATGGAAAAAAGTTTGTACTCCTTCAATCATGATTAAAATTCCGGCAAATAAAATAGCGCCCCCCTCAAAAGTTGAGGCCATACTTTCGACTTTGCCATGGCCATAAGGATGATCATGATCGGCCGGTCTGGCCGCTATAATAAGTACAATAAGGGTAATTGTCCCCGCAGAGACATTGACAATACTTTCAAGCGCATCAGATAAAATAGCTTTAGATCCTGTCACATGATAGGCGTAAAACTTTAAGGCCAGTAATACAAAGCCTATAACCAAGGAAAGTATGGCCGCAATTTTTTTCTGTTGATGACTGTCTTGCATTTTTACTCACAGTTTAAAAATACAAGCTAAACTTTGCAGCGGCTTTTGTCACGCCCATAATTTTGGCGTATTCAGCACCAATTTTGAATAAAAATAAATTAAGATTCACACCTGCATAGTAATGAGACCCTGAATTATTTGAAACATAATCGGTTGCATTGGTAAAAGTAAAAATTTGAACCGTTGTTGCAGCGGTTACTCCTATATTAGTTTTTGTACTCACTGAACCAAATCCCAGATAAGGCTCTATAAAAAGCAATTTTTTTGACACTTCAAAATTATAGCCAGTACTTGAATTTTTCCACGCGACTTTTGTACTAACGGGTAAATTAGAAGTGGAAGCATTGTTAACAACACTAGAATAAGAAAGCTCACTCATATTTCCATGTGCTCTAAAAGCTACATCAATTGGTGCTGCGGCAATGATATCTGTAAAAGTCCACTTAAACGCCAAGGAAGTATTTTGAAAGCTAACAGTTGACCCGCTAATTTTTGGGATAAAACTAAGTTCTCCACCGAGTCCAAAGGGAGCACTCAAGCCTGCAATTAATCCTGCTGTAGGAATCATTGTCACACTAGAGCTAGAGCTGATTGATTTTGACATACTATCAATATTTGGAGTTTTAGTTATTCCTCCCATCAGTCCAACTTCAAAACCTAAAATTTTTCCATAACTAGAGGCCGGTGCAACTATTGTATGAATAAAATCAGTAGAAAATTCTTTTGCAAGAGAATTAACATCACTAGTACTTAAATTATAAAGCTGCGGAGTAGCGGCAATTGCATTCACAGTAAAAAAAGAAAAAGCTAGTAATGATAATTTCATATAATAACCTTAGAAAGTTTTGTTAATAATTTTTCGATATTTGTTACATGCTTTGAAAAAGGACTATGAGCACCAAAAGACATTTCTGGTATAACTTCTACTCCGTTATTTATATTCTTAACTAATTCACCAAGTACTCGATGAAAAGAACGATGTTCTTTTAATAACTCATCCATTTCAAGAAACTGTAGATCCCCTGTTTCATTTAGCTCTTTTAAAAATTTGCCAAGGCTACATTGATGATCAAAGCAAACGCTTTCAACGGTGATTGAACCATCACACTTTTTTGCATAGTCGATTAACTTTAATTTCCATTCGTGGTGTGTTTCAATTTCTTTTGCTATTCCCATTCTTATTATTTTACAACAATTTCGAGTAAAACAACAAGATGAAAATAACTTGAGGCCAAATACGTGTTTTATTCATCCACGTACTGGCCCCAAGTCTAGTTCTGTAAATAACTTAAATAATCTTAAAACGCTTCTGAGTTTTCACCATATGAGCATGATTTATCTTCAGCTTTTAACTTTCCAACAACAACGGCAAGATCATTCACTAATTCACCTTTTAGAGATGCCTTAACAACTCCCTTTTGGTGATCAGGAGAAAGATCAGCTTTAGCTGCGTTTCTGTAAAAAATCTTTCCACAAGCATCAAATTCTGCTGCTGTGATTTCTTTTATGGCCCCACCTTGACCTTGATAATACTTTGCTGCAAATGCTTGACTAGTGATTAAGATCAAGCAAAGACCTAATAATTTTTTCATTTCTTATTTCTCCTAAAACTTTAATCTTAATTATTAATTATAAAAATAGATAAACTGAGCTGTCACTTTATCTTCTACAACTTGACCGCCACCAGCTTTAGCTAGCTTTCCAGTCGTAGCATCTTGAGGCTTATAAGAACCACCATTTACATATTCCAACTTCCAAGAAATAGTTGGGATTGGACGGTAATTAAGTCCTACAGTTGTTCTCTGAATTGCTTTAGCTTCTACATTTCCAGTTGTCTCTTTTTGCTTATAACCATCTAACATTAAGAATGGGATTAATTCACCATGACTTTGTAGATCAACAGCATATGAACCTTGTAAATAATAAGCTGTCATCTTGTTCTTATTTGTTGCTGTAGTTGCCTTCATATCTCGTGTTCCAAACTCAGACCATAAAGTAAAATGATCATATGTCATAATAAATTCTGCACCAAGGGCCATGTCAGATTTTTTTGCCATACCATTTGAAGCATTATCACCAAGGTAGTAACTCTCACCAAGAAAGTTTAGAGACCATTCTAGTGATTTTGAAGAATAAGTATAACCAAGTTTTGCACCAAAATTATCTCCACTTTCATTTTCGGCACCAGCTACGACAGGCCCCTTTCCAGTCCAAACGTTATACTGAAACCCATTTCGTACACCCAATAGCATTATTCCTAATTCATTATAGGTAAAAATAGTTTTAAAAGTTAATGGATTTGTATAATTAACAATTACTGATGGGTAATGATTTAAATAATAATGAGTCGGTGCAAGCATTTGCCCCATTCTTAAGCTATCATTAGATGAAAGAGCAACTTCACCATAAGCTCTTTCCATGAACAGTCTTCCGCGACCGTCACCAAGTGCACCAGTAGTTCGTCCAATATCTAAATCTGGAGCATCTTCAAACTCTAACTCAGAAAAGAATTTAAACTTATTCATCTGGTGTTGCATGATTAGATTTAAATGCTGTTGACGGTAATAAGTTGACTTACCTTTTGGTGCAACCATCGCCATGTCGAAATAACCTGAAATATCAGGTCCGGCAGCAAATGCGCTTAAGTTTGTCCCTGCAATAGCGGCAGTGAGAAGCAATTTCTTTAAACTCTTGTTCACAACAATCTCCTTTTGTTTGTAATAACATTTCGTTAGAAATATAATAATTTTATTAAGATTCAAGCTAAAGCTAATTTATGTCAAGTTTCAAAAGGAAAAAATATGAAAAAGAAGGTAGTTGACCCAAACGCTAAAGCATCTTCAGATGATGGAATTTTTGGATTACCATATAGAGAGCAAGATTCAAAAATAATTTTTTTACCTATTTCTTGGGATGTAACTACTTCCTATATTGCAGGTACATCCAATGGTCCTGAAGCTATTTTAAATGCAAGTCCGCAAATTGATTTTTTTGATTTGGATTTCAAAGATACTTATAAATCAGGCTTATTCATGAGAAAAAATGATTCATGGATCACTAAGACCAACCTTTCAAGTCGGAAATATGCAAAGCAAGTGATAGAATTGGATTCAATTAAAAACTTAGAAAAAGTAAATAAAACAAGTGCTGAATTAAATCAAAAAGTTTATCAAGAAGTTAAAAAGCTTCTAAAAGAGAAAAAAATAGCTGTAATTGTAGGTGGAGATCACTCTACTCCTTTTGGTTCAATAAAGGCTTATGCCGAAAAATATCCAGGCATGGGAATTTTACATATTGATGCACATTCAGATACACGTAAATCCTATATGGGCTTTGAACATTCACACGCATCTATTATGTATAATGTTTCGGAAAAAATTCCTGCAGTGAAAAAATTTGTTCAGGTGGGTATTCGAGATTTTTGTGAAGATGAATTTAAATATACAAAAAATAATAAAAAATTCTCCGTTTTTTTTGATCAAGAAATATCAAAAAGAAAAATGAATGGTGAAACGTTTAAAAAAATAAGTCATGATATTATCAAAGAACTGCCTGAATATGTTTATATTTCATTTGATATTGATGGACTTGATCCCCGCTTTTGCCCAACGACAGGAACTCCAGTCCCAGGGGGACTCGACTATAATGAAGTTATTTATTTAATCGTTGCACTAGCAAAATCAGGAAAAAAGATTATTGGCTTTGATTTGGTGGAAGTCGGCCCCAATGAATGGGATGGAAATGTCGGAATGCGATTACTTTACAAAATGTCCGGTGCTTGTCTTTACAGCTTAGGAGATCTTAAATGCTAACTCCCAAATTAAAATTTCTATACTCATTAGTTTTTTTTCAAATAATTTATCTTACTTTGTTTAGAGTTTTATTTTTGGCCTATAATTGGCATGATTTAAATTCAAGCGCAGTTCACTTATTGCCTCAAGTTTTTTTACTTGGATTTAGGTTTGACTTACGTCTTGCTTTGGCCTTATTGATTCCAGCCTTTATTTTTATTCATTTCAACCGAAAAATTCTAACTGTAGTCTATACATTGATTTTTACGACTGTTACATCTTTCTATATACTAGATGCAGGTTATTTTAATTATCTAAAAGCTCGTCTGAATTCTACTGCGATTCAGTTTTTGAAAAATCCACTCATTTCATTTCAAATGGTAAGAGAATCTTATCCATGGATCTGGTTACTTTTACTTATACTCATTTTCGGACTTGGATTCTATTTTATCCTGTCCCGCTATTTTGAAAAAATATTAGATTTACAAAAAGCTGAGACAACAAAGCAAAAAAAAATTGGAAGAATGGTACTTTTTATTTTTACATTTATTTTGGGAATTTATGGAAGTGTTCATATGTACCCACTCAGATGGTCTGAAGCATTTCTTTCTCCTGATCCTTTCACTTCAAATCTTGCATTAAATCCAATTCTTTATATGATTGATACTTACTCATTCAGAACATCCGATTTTGACACAGAAAGTGTCCATCGTTCATACCCAATTGTCGCAAATTTTTTAAAAATTGATAAATATGATGAAAAAAAATTAAATTTCATAAGAGAATTTCCCGCAAATCCTGAACGACTAAAACAACATCCAAATGTTGTCGTTATTATTATGGAATCGATGGCATTTTATAAAACAGGGATTGGCGGCTCAAAAGTTAACCCTACTCCAAATTTAGATGCTCTAGCTAAAAAATCAATCTTTTTTAATAATTTTTTCACTCCTACAGTTGCAACGGCCAGATCTGTATTTGCAGCAGTAACATCATTGCCGGATATTTCAAAAGTTCAAACAGGCACAAGAAATCCATTTGTTGTTAATCAACATGCCATCATGGGGGAAATAAAAGATTATGAAAAATTTTATTTTCTTGGAGGAAGCGCTAATTGGGGAAATATTCGTGGAATTCTTAGTTATAATATTCCCAATCTCCATGTCTATGAAGAAGGTTCATATAAAGCACAACGAGTTGATGTCTGGGGAATTTCTGATTTAGATTTATTCAAAGAATCAATAGCTGGAATTAATAAAATTGAGGCAGAAATACCATTTGTGGCCATAGTTCAGACCTCTGGTTTTCATCGGCCTTATACCATACCTAATAATAGTGATGATTTTAAATCTATAAAAATTTCTGACCAAGAACTAAAAGATTATGGATTTGAATCTCTTGAAGAATTTAATGCAATGAGATTACAAGACTATTCACTTGGCAGATTTATAGAAATGGCAAAAAAAGAAAAATGGTATGACAATACTATTTTTATGGTCTTTGGTGATCATGGACTTACCCATAATAATGCAATTAATGTTGCAGACTGGACAAAAAGTTTAGCTGACCATTACCATGTTCCCTTTCTCATTCATTCCCCTCGCTATATAAAACCTGGCATTGAAACTAAAGTAGCCTCAGAAATGGATGTTATGCCGACACTTGCAGGGCTTATAGGAGTTCCCTATAAAACAAGAAGCTTTGGTAGAGATTTATTCAATCCTAAATTTGATAATTATAGAGCAGCATTTAGTTATAATTGGTATGCACCTTTTCATTTAACTCTAATTGATAAAGATTTTTATTTTGAATATATTCCCTATAATAATCAGGGCAAATTAGTTAAGCATTCAGATGGTACAGACGATGAAAATGCAAGACAAAAATTCCCTGAAAAATATCAAGAAATGGAACAATTGAGTAAGGGATTATATGAATCAGCAAAATATTTACTTTACCATAATCCTCATATGTATTGAATTAATTTAACAAAGTAACCGGCTTAGTAAGTACTAAGCCTAATTCATTTGTTAAATTTAAAATTTCAAAAATAATTTTCTGTCTTTCTTCTAACTCAACTGTTGATATATTTGTTAAAATAAATATATTTATTAAAATATTTATTGATCGATCACTTATATCATTAACAGTAACTTGCCCTTGATCGTGTAGCAGTAATGGATTAAGTTGAATTATATAGCGAAGTCTAGTACAAAATTCTTCTAATATTTGTTGTGAATTATTGAGATCTACAAAAAGAGTAGTTCTAAATCTACGATAATTTCTCATCCCATAATTATCAATCGACATATTTGCCAGAACAGAGTTTGGCACGGTAATAACGGAATTATATGGAGTACGAAGCCGAGTACTTCGAAACCCTACTTGTTCCACTGATCCTTCAATTCCTTTTTCTAGAGAAACATAGTCCCCAATATAAAAAGGACGATCGATAATAACGGTAATTGATCCAAAAATATTAGCAATCGTATCTTTGGCTGCAAAGGCCACTGCAACTCCACCAATACCTAGACCTGCAAGTATACTTGCTACATCAAAAGTTAAGCTATGGGCAATCAGTAAGGCCCCAAAAGAAACAACTAATACTTTAGCTGACTTTTTAAGGAGTGGAATAAGTACATCATCAAATTTATATTTTGATCGAGTTATTGATTTTTCAAAACGTAAACTAATAAAATCAACAAGCAGTAAAGCCGACCAAACGGCCGAGAAGGCCGTTAATATATAAGCACCCCTTATAAATATCGCAAGCGCATTTTCATCAAATTCTAAAAACCTAACCCCTAATAACCATGTAAGCGAGAAAGTAAGTAGTCCAAATGGTAATGTAGATTTTTCTGACTGATTTCTAAATTTAAATTTTATAAAAAATCGTACGATTGCAAATAAAATCATACTTAATATATAAAGCGCAAATAAAGAAATCCATTGACCATTTTTTAAAATAAATACTTCATCACCTGTCCAATATGGCATGTGAGATTTAATCAATATTCTTAAATTAGTTATAAATTGAGCTTCATGCATAACTTTTATTAATTCCTTTTAACTGGTGAAAGTAATGTATAAATTGCTGGGACAACTAATAAAGTTAAAAAAGTAGACACAAATACACCTCCAATTACGGCCATGGCCATAGGAGATAAACTTTCTGCTCCTGGACCAAAAGAAAACGCTGCTGGAATTGCACCTGCAATTGTCGCAAATGAGGTCATTAAAATAGGGCGCAATCTTTTGGGACACGCTTCAAATAAAGCTTGATGTATATTCTTACCTTCGTCCCTCACTTGATTTGTAAAATCGACAAGTAAAATAGAATTCTTTTTTACAATCCCCATCAACAGGATTATTCCAATCATCGAATAAATATTAATTGATTGATGACTTAAATACAGAGCTAAGAATGCGCCTGATACAGAAAATGGAAGTGCCACTAAGACAATAATAGGATCAAAAAAACTATTAAACTGAGAAGCTAAAACCATATAGGAAACAATAATTCCTAGGATTAATACAAATATTAAACTATCAAAAGATTCTTTATATGTTTTTGCACTTCCCGATTCAACTAAAAAAGTGCCTGGCAAGAGATTTTTAGCTGCAATTATTTTTGCTTCATCTATCGCTTTAGCTTGGGAATAACCTTTCTTTAAACTAGCATAAACTTTTAAGGTCCTCATTCTATTTTCACGTGCAACAGACTGTAGACCCAATTCAAATTTAACATCAGCAATTTCTTTAAGCTTAATTAACTCTCCACGATTATTTCTAAGAAGAATATTTTTAATTCGTTCAATATTGGCCTCATTTGCGTCCATATTATCTAAACGCAATCTTATATCATATCTATGACTATCTTTTGTAAAACGACCGACGACAGTTCCACCAACTAATGCATTGATTGTTTTTCCCAGATCATCAATTGCGATACCTCTTTGTTGAGCTTTCTCACGATTTGGGGTTATATCTAATTCTTTTACACTCTCTTGAAAATTAGAATCAACATCTAGGAAATTTCCGGTTGCCTCCATCTCTTTCATACTTGCTTGAATAGACTTAACTAAATCATCCCAGTTTGGTCCTGAAACAGCTAACTCAACAGGAAAGCCTCTTCCGCCGCCGGCAAATGAGGAAAGTGAAGTATCCATGACAACAACTCGAGCACCTATAATCTTTTTTAAATCTTCTCTAAAAATATCAATTAAATCTTGTTGTGATGTTGAACGTAATTTTTTCTCTTTTAAGGTTAAAAACATAGTAGCGCTTGATGACTCTCCACCACTGTAACCTCCAATTGCAACAAAATATCTTTCAAGCTCAGGCCTACTCATTAAATATTTTTCGACTTCTTTAACTTTATCGTCGGTAAAGGCCAAAGAAGATCCTTCTTTCGTTTTAAGTCTCATCATGATTGAGCTTTGATCCTGGGCCGGTACAAATTCCTTACGTAATTTTGTCACAAGAAAAGTAGAAGAAATAAAAATGAGCAAGGCGGAAATAATAACAACAAAACGATGTTTGATAATCGATGGAAGAATTCTGGTGTAGAATTTTTCTAAAAGTGAAAACGTGCTATCCATCCACAACCCAATTCTAGTTTGTCTTTTATGTTTAGTCATAAACTGGGAGGTTCGCATTGGAGTGAGTGTCAATGCCTCAAGTAAAGATAATAAAACGGCGACAGTTATAGTTACACCAAATTGAAAAAAGTATTTTCCTATAATACCTTTCATATAGGCTATCGGAAAAAAGATGGCGACAATTGCAATCGTCGCGGCAACTGCAGCAAAAGTTATTTCTCGTGCACCATCAAGTGAGGCGGTACGTTTATCTTTTCCCATTTCAAAATGTCTAAATATATTTTCTAAAACCATAATGGCATCATCTACAACTATCCCAATAGATAATGAAAGCCCTAACAAGGTAAATGTATTAAGAGTAAAGTTCATTGCCTTTAAAATGATAAAACTTCCAAGAATAGAAGTGGGTATGGCCAAAATTACATTAATAGTAGCAGACCAAGAACCAAGAAAGGCCCAACAGACAAGAGCTGTCAATAATGCTGAAAGTAAGAGAGTAAAGGTCAATTCGCTGACAGATTCTTTAATAAATTTGGTTGAATCAAAAATAACATTAACTTCGATATCTGGAGGTAATATTTTTTTTAATTCTGCAATTTTTTTAAAAATATTATCTCCAACTGCAACTGTATTGGCCCCCCGTTGTTTTCGTACACCGACTCCGATAGATGGGTTACCCATAACTCTTGATTTTCTTCGAATGTCATCTAGGCCATCCTCGATACGAGCAATTTTAGAGAGAGGGATTGGAACAAAGTTGGCAGTACCACCTCTTCTATTTATTGAAAGTTTTGAAAATTCATCAATGCTTTTCGCTTCACCTAATGTTCTTACTGAAAATTCACTCTTGCTGTTCTCGAGTTGACCAGAAGGTATTTCGATATGTTCAGCGCCTATGGTATTTATTATATCTAAAACAGTTAATTGATACTGCTCAAGCTTTTTATCATCTAGCCACACTCTTAGATTTGGATCTACATAACCAGAAAGAATAACATCTGCTACTCCATCAATAGATAAAAACTTATCTTTTAATTGATCCCTTACATAAGTCATCAACTCTTTAGGTGGAACAGTCTTAGAAGAAATCCCTAACCACATTATAGGCTGGTCCTCTGGATTTGTTTTTGAAACAACAGGAGCATCCATCTCTTTAGGAAGTCGTCGCATCACGCCTGAAATTTTATTTTGTATATCATTAATTGCTGCATCTAGATTTCGAGTTAAACTGAATTCTACAGTAATATTTCCACTACCTCGCTTAACAGTTGATGAGATATTTTCCACTCCCTCAACTGACATTACCGCACTTTCCAAAATATCAATGACATCAGATTCAACTATGGCGGGATTTGCACCGGCCCAAGTAACTCCAATATTCACCATAGGCAAATCAACATCAGGTAATTTTGAAACTCCCATTTCCCTGAATGAAAGTGCACCAAATAACATTAGTGCAACCATTAACATCCAAGCAAAAACTGGCTTATTGATTGAAGTTGTAGACAAACTCATTGAATGACTCCTGCACTTGCTTCAAGCAGTTTTAAATTTAATAGTGATTGAATTTTAGTTTTTTCTGAATTTCTCTTACTATCAAGATATACATTGAGGGCCGTCAAAACATCCAAGTTTGATATTAATCCTAATCGATAATCCTTAAGTGATTCATCATAGTTTTTTTGTGCTTTAGCAAGAGCTAAATCATAGGCCTTAATTTGATCAATATACCTATGATAAATTTGATAACGTGAAGTGATTTCTATTTCTAGAGATTTTTGATAATCATTTAAAGAATAAATTGCTTCTTCTTTTTTTTGTAACTTCTCTCTAACCTTTGAGCTGGTTATACCACCTTCAAAAAGCGGGAAACTAAAAACAATGCCTGCATCCCAATCAGTATTATTATAGCTTCCTGATCTTTTATTTAAATAATAATTTGAAGTTAAATCCAGAGTTGGTAAATGGGCCCGTTTGGCAATTGCGAGTTCGAAGTCAGTTTGAGAAATCTTAATTTTTTTATTTATTAGGTCAGGCCGTTTCAATGAAATTTCTAAGAAATCAGCAAGTGATCTTCTGTCTTCAGGAATTGAAATTTCTTGTTTAAAAGTTTGATTGCGCCCCAATCCCGTCACTAGAAAAAACTTATCCTCACTTTCATTTTTTAATGCTTCAGCACTTAACAATTGCGCGTCAACAGATGCAAGTTGAGCTTCCGCTTGTAATAACTCCCCTTTTCGAGATCTACCAATTTTAACTCTGTTTTTTATTTCAGTTACTCGATCAAAACTTTGCTTTTTTAACAACCCTAAATTGTCGAAATCATTTAAGTTTAAATATAAACCGTAATAAGTCTGAACAACCAATTGATAGAGATCTAATCGATCAAGGTTCCATTGATTTTCAGAGATATTCATAGAGAGATCACTTGCAAGTAATGCCTGCCGATCCCTTCCACCTCTATAAAGAGTCTCCGTTAAATTAATTCCAAGAGTTTTTTGATCTACTAGATTTTCCTGCATAAGGTAGCTACCCTTCAACGCCACTTTGGGATAATAAGCTCCGGATAATTGTTTTTGTTGTTCACTGGTTTGATTAAGTCTTGATTTCCCAATATTATTCATTTCGTTATTTTTGAGAGCACTCTCAAAACTCTCATTAAGAGTCAATGAAGAAAACGCATTAATTGGTAAAATTAAAAAAATAAGTACAAGAAAACGTGTCATTTAGCCTTCCGATTTGTTTTAAATTAGCTAGTCTCTCAAAATCAAAAAAATTAGAACACTCTTCAATTGTTAAGTAAATCTCTCCATGCTAAAACTATTAAAAAATTATTATTTTTTGAGGAGACAACATGCGAAGTTTTATCATTCTTTTTTCATTAATTTTGTCAATTTCAACATTGGCGATTGAAAAGCAAATCAAAATTGGGATGGTAACAGATGTTGGCGGTGTAAATGATCAATCGTTTAATCAATCTGCTTGGGAAGGACTGCAAAAAGCTAAAAAAGAATTAGCAATAAAAACCAGTTATCAAGAATCTAAACAAGATGCGGATTATCCAGCGAATCTTGAAACTCTCTATGATGCAGGCAATGATCTTATCTGGGGAATCGGCTTTAAAATGGCCGATAGTATTTTAAAAATGGCCAAACAAAACCCAAAACAAAAATATGCAATTATTGATTATTCATTTGGTGATTCAACACCTCCAAATGTGCTTGGAGTAATGTTTAAAGCTGAAGAAGGTGCTTTTCTATCTGGATTTATCGCTTCCAAAATGTCTAAAACTAAAACTATTGGATTTATAGGAGGAATGAGCGTCCCAATTATTCATTCATTCCAATATGGATACAAAGCCGGTGCAAAATTTGCAAACTCAAAAACAATTATTATCGAACAATATTCTGAATCTTTTACCGACGCAGCTAAAGGGAAGGCCATTGCAAATCAAATGATTGGAAAAAATGCTGACGTTGTATTTCACGCTGCCGGTGCTGTAGGTGATGGTGTAATTGAAGCAGTGAAAGAAAAAAATAAAATGGCAGTTGGTGTCGATCGCGATCAAAACTATATGGCGCCAAAAAATGTTATTACCTCGAGCATGAAACGAGTAGATAAGGCCATTTTTGCTGTAGTTAGTGATTTTAAAAAAGGTATATTTAAAGGGGGATCTACACTCAGTTATGGTTTAAAAGATGGTGCTGTTGATATTGCTCCTACTACATCTAAAATGATTCCGGAAAACCTTTTAAAAGAAGTTAATGATTTAAAGAAAAAAATTAGCGATGGAAAAATAAATGTTCCCAATGATGAAAAATCATATGAAGCATTTGTTAAAAAATTAAAATAATGATTGCTCTTGAACTTAAAAATATTTCAAAAACTTTTGGTACTTTTAAGGCCAATTCAAATATTAACTTACAAGTTAAAAAAGGCGAAGTACACGCAATTCTAGGAGAAAACGGAGCAGGTAAATCAACGTTAATGAAAATTATTTTTGGTTTACATCAGCCAGATGCTGGCGGAGAAATATTACTTAATGAAAAAAGCATAAAAATCCCCTCCGCTCATTTTGCCATTAAAAGTGGAATCGGTATGGTCCACCAACATTTCATGCTGATTCGACCTTTTACGATTCTACAAAATATAATATTGGGTTTTGAACCTAGAAATTTTCTTGGTTTTATAGATTATACTAAAGCTCGAAATGAAATATTGAAAATTTCAAAATCTTATAATTTCAATCTAGACCTTGATTTAAAAATTGAAAATATAAGTGTCGGGATGCAACAGCGAGTGGAAATAGTCAAAACACTCTATCGAAATGCAGAACTAATTATTCTCGATGAGCCTACTGCTGTTCTAACGCCTCAAGAGATTGAAGACTTCTATCGAATCATTTCAAACCTTAAAAGCTCTGGTAAAACAATTATTATTATCACACATAAATTACATGAAATTAAAGAAATTGCCGACCGCTGTACAATTATTCGAAAAGGTGAATACATTGAAACATTAGATGTTCGTTCAACAAGCGAAGAAATTCTAGCATCTAAAATGGTTGGTAGAGAAGTAAATTTAAAGATATCCAAAGAAGACAAAATTCCAGGAGAAATGATTCTTGAAATTAGTAATCTTGAAGTTAAAAATGATAAAGGACTTCTCGCACTTAAGAATTTCTCACTCAAGCTGGCCAGAGGTGAAATTTTAGGTCTTGCGGGAATTGATGGAAATGGGCAAAAAGAACTTGTAGATGCACTGACTGGCCTTCGTAGAGTTTCAAAAGGTCAAATCACTCTCCAGAAAAAAAATATTACTAATCTTTCTCCTAAAATGATTTATCATGAAAAACTTGCAATGATTCCAGAAGATCGTCAGCGTCGCGGCTTGATCATGGATTACTCGGTAAAAGAAAATTTTGTACTTCAACGAATTGACCAAAAACCTTTTTCTCAATACGGTTTTATAATCACAAGAGAATTAAATAGTTTTGCCGAATTATTAATGGAAAAATTTGATATTCGTCCAAGAAATAAGGAATTAAAATCTTCTGAATTATCTGGAGGAAATCAACAAAAAATAATTCTTGCTAGAGAAATTTCTAATAATCCCGATGTGCTTATCGCTTTTCAACCAACGAGAGGCTTAGATGTAGGGGCCATAGAATACATACACCTTGAACTTATAAAATTAAGAAATCAAAATAAAGCAATTTTACTTATTTCATATGAACTGGATGAAATCTTAAATCTTAGTGATCGAATTCAAGTTATCACTGAAGGAGTTGCATCACAGAGTTTTATAAAACCCACCAAAGAAGAAATTGGATTAGCAATGGGGAGCGGTAAATGAAAATCATCACTTCTATTTCTTCTGTTTTTCTAGGACTGCTAGTTGGTGCACTTATTCTCAAAATCTCTGGTATATCTCCTCTTGAGGCCTATCAAGTGATGTGGGAAGGTGCTTTTTCCAAACCACAATATATTGCCTATATTATTATAAGATCAACCCCACTTATACTAACCGGTCTCTCGGTTGCATTTGCATTTCGTACTGGCCTTTTTAATATTGGATCAGAAGGACAATTTATTATTGGTGCGCTCTCAGCGGCTTATTTTGGAGTAAAATTTCATTATCCAGCCTATTTACAAATTCCCCTAGTTTTACTTCTCTCAATTTTTTTCTCTGGAATTTATGGTGGACTTGCAGGACTTCTTAAAGCAAAATTTGGCATTCATGAAGTTATCTCGACCATAATGCTTAACTGGATTGCCCTTTATTTTTCAAACTATGCTGTAATGACGGAAGGTTTTCATCGTCCATATACCGAAACTTCTGAGTTTATTAATCCCACAACTTCCATTACATTTTTTGAAAATATTAAACCAACCAATCAATTCTGGTCTGATTTTTTCAGACCGCCAGTTAATGCCGGAATATTAATTGCTATAATTTCGATCTTGGTTGTATGGATTATTTTAAATAAAACGACCTTTGGTTTTAAGCTTAAATCAGTTGGCTTCAATCCGGAGGCCTCTCGTTACGCTGGAATTAATGTAGAAAAGAAAATGACCCAATCAATGATCATTGCCGGTTCACTTTCTGGCCTTGCAGGTGCACTTCACGTGATGGGTGTATCAAAAAACATTGCGATACTGGCCGCGCACGAGGGTTATGGATTTGATGGAATCGCTGTTGCTCTCATCGGATCTAATACTCCATTTGGAAGTTTAATTGCAGGATTTTTTCTCGGCACACTCAAATATTCTGGCCAAAAGATTCAGTCAGCTCTTGATGCTCCTTCTGAAGTTATTCTTATCATGATTGGTGCAATTATTTTTTTCATCGCTATCCCTAATCTATGGAGAAAAAAATCATGAATGATATTATTTTTCTTTTTTCTACTACTTTGATGTATGCAACGCCTTTAATTTTCACTGCTCTTGGTGGTCTGATGTCAGAGAAAGCTGGCATTATCAATATAGGACTAGAAGGCCTTATGACATTCGGTGCTTTTTTTGCCTCTTTTATTGCGCTCAAAACCGGAAGTCCTTGGACTGGTTTACTGGCGGGAGGAACTGCTGGTCTCATTCTCGCAGGCCTTCATGCCCTCGCCTCTATTAAATTTAAATCAAATCAAGTTGTTTCTGGGATGGCCTTAAACTTTCTTGGAACTGGACTTTCACTCTTCCTTTGTCGTCTATTTTTTGATGGTACTAGCATGACTCCTCCACTATCGCTTGATAATAAACTTCCAACTTTCATGGGCCAGTATGTAACTATCTATCTTGCTTTATTTTTAACATTTTTCATTTGGCTTATTTTTAATAAAACAGTTTTTGGTCTAAGAATGATTAGTGTGGGTGATCACCCTAAAGCATCTGATGCTGCCGGCTTAACTGTTTCGCTTTATCGAACTATTGCAGTATTAGCTTCTGGTTTTTTAGCAGGACTTGGTGGCGCTAGTCTTTCTATTGCAATCGTTTCGAACTTCCGGCCAACACTTATTTCAGGCCAAGGCTTCATTGCAATTGCCGCACTTATTTTTGGAAAATGGAAGCCAGAATCTACTCTTTTTGCTTGTTTGTTTTTTGGTTTTTCACAAGCTCTAGTCATATTTCTGGGAGGAAAAGAAAATTTACATATTTCATCTCAACTTCTTTCTACTTTGCCTTATTTCTTGACTTTAGTTGTGCTGATTGGTTTCATTAAAAACATGTCAGCACCAAGAGCATTGGGTATAAATGAATAAAAAAAAATTTCGCGAAACTAAAAATCGTACTGAAATTTTAAAAAACCTGAGTACCAAATTTAAGGACATTGGGATATTTACTTTATGGCAAAAAGATCCGGAAACAAGTAAGCGTACTATTTCGACAGAAGTTCAATTTGATTCCTTAAATATTAAGTACAACTTTTTTTCAGTATTAATCAGGGAACAGGACTTAGATAAAATCACAAAAGATACAGACACTTATTTTTTATTAAAGGGATATGATTTTGCTTTTAAAACAAGACTGATTTCCATTTCTCCAACTGATCCACGAGCTTTACAATTTAAAATCCCGAAAGATATTCATCTGATTGAAATGCGTCAACATCCCCGACGTACGCTTTTGGCAAATGAAAAAGCTAATATTGGGACAATTTTTGAAAATAAATTAGATGGAAAATCTCTTCATACAGTTTGTCCTGTCATCAATATATCATTAGGTGGGATTTCCATTCTTGTTTATGCTGATACTATGAAGAAAATCAGTATTGAAAAAGAAGTTGAACTCCACCCCATTACGACTTTTCCGGAACTGCGCTATCCAACTAAGGCAAACATTAGAAATATTCGGCTTTTTTCAAAAAAAACTTTTTTAAAAGATGAAGTATATGCAATTGGCTTAGAATTTATCTTGCGTGAAGATTAGTTAATTCTGAAATTACTTGTTGATCTTTTACTATATAAGCTTCAAAAGTTTTACTGGCCCTACTTCCAATCCAAGGAAAAAAATTCGCACTTAAATGTGTACCTATAAATACATCGATATGATTGCCTTTAATTGCTCCTCCCTTGTCACCAGCAAAAAAATATCCATCATGCTTTATTACTCTCCCTGAGTTTAACTTTATAAGAGCGCCTCTAGCTTTTGGTATATATAAAACTGTACCTGGAATAATTTGTGAATTATCTGTTGCGAGAGTTCTATAGGGACCTAAAATATATTCATCTAGGCCGTCACCATATGGCCCAGCAGCTTCTCTAAATTTAGTTTTACTTACGTCGATTTTAAAATAATCTTTGCAGCTTATTGGGTTATCTGAAGTCTGAGCTGCATAATTATATGTTTTCGCTTCACCTGATTTTGAAAAAATTCGTACCGATCCTTCCATCGCAGCATCACACCATCCTCTATGAGAAACTCTTGGCCCAAGCTCGGCCCCAGTTTTATCTCGAAGAGGATATTCCCCAGAATTTTCTTCAATTTGTGGAAGATTATAATAAGTCGCCCATAGACTAAGTTTTTTATCTAAATCACTTGCTCTTGGCTCTTGAAAAGAAAATGTATCGTTAGCTAATGGATCTTGTCCTGTCGCTGCTTTTGCATGATAAATATTTAGAAATTGTATATTTAATACTAATATTAAAATTTTCACGATAAAATCCCTCTTTGGATTCTTAACGTAATATTTTAAAATATTTTGAGTATATTTATAGTTTACTAAATAACAGGAATTTTTTTCCCAATCACTTTTTCAATTTGTCTGAGTAATTTTATTTCATCATCTGCACAGAAAGAAATCGCGACACCTTCTTTTCCTGCACGAGCAGTTCTTCCGATTCGATGTACATAGCTTTCTGGTTCTTCAGGTAAGTTGTAATTAATAACATGTGTAATTCCTGGAACATCTATTCCTCTAGCGGCAATATCAGTGGCAACCAAAACACGAATAACTCCCTTTCTGAAGTCAAGTAAGGCCTTTTCTCGGGCATTTTGAGATTTATTGCCATGGATAGCGGCACTTAATATTCCAATTCGTTGTAAGTGCTTTACGACCTTATCAGCTCCATGCTTAGTTCTAGTAAATACTAAAGCACATTCAATTTCTTTATTTTGTAAAACTTCCTCTAAAACAAAAATTTTTCTTTCTTTAATTACATGAATTATGCTCTGAGAAATTTTTTCAACAGTAGAAGATTCTGGAGTAACTTCTACCCTTACTGGATTCGTTAATAAAGTACCTGCCAACCTAGCAATATCATTAGGCATAGTTGCTGAAAATAAAAGTGTCTGTCTTATTGGTGGAAGGTAGGAAATAATTTTTTTAACATCATTTATGAATCCCATATCTAACATTCGATCTGCTTCATCTAATATAAATACTTCCAATTGATCATAGCGAACATGCCCATTACTCATCAAGTCAAGCAATCTACCTGGTGTGGCCACAAGAATATCCACTCCATTGGCCATGGCCTGAACCTGTTTACCAATACCAACTCCTCCAAAAACAACACTCGAATAGATACCACCGGCCTTACCGTACGTGCGAATACTATTATGAATTTGAGAAGCTAACTCCCTAGTTGGGGTTAAAATAAGGGCTCGAGTCCTATCGGCCTTGGTCTTGATTTTATTAGCAGCTAACCTATTTAAAAGAGGAAGGGCAAACGCAGCTGTTTTTCCAGTACCAGTTTGAGCAATACCAAGAAGGTCCCTTCCTTCTAGTAAATGCGGTATGGCCTGCATTTGAATTGGGGTTGGCTTAACGTAACCGGCTAAATCCAACGCACTTTGAATATTGGAGTTCAAATTCATATCTTTAAAATTTTTCATAAAACTCTCATACACCAAAGTCTGTTTGATTGATATAGTCACTTATTTACAAAATTTTAAATATTTATCTTGCCTAGACGCAGATTAAAAGTTATGGAATACTAGTAGAGAATTAACCCCGCACTGTTTGAGTTACCTGGTATAACACCTGTATCCTCTTGAGCGGACCCAACTGGCCTTAGGAGGTTTATAATGGGAAGAAAATTGTACATTGGAAATTTACCGTACTCTGTAACTGAAGACACACTTAGAGGAGAATTCTCTAAGTTAGGAACTGTTGATTCAGTTAAAATCATCACTGACCGTGACACAGGAAGAAGCAAAGGTTTTGCTTTTATCGAAATGTCTACAGATGAAGAAGCTGAAGAAGCTATTTCTTCACTTAACGGTGTTGAATTAGACAACAGAAAAATGACTGTTACTGAAGCTAAACCTCAAGCTCCTCGCGAATCTCGTGGCGGTGGTTTTGGTGGCGGACGTGATTCACGTGGCGGCGGAAATAGCGGCGGCGGCGGCGGAAGAAGTCGTTGGTAGTCATTAATTAATTAATTTAATTAAAAAATTCCAAATATAAGGGTCACGAAAGTGGCCCTTTTTTTTATGCATAGACTATGAATTTATTTTAAAAGTAAAAGTTGTTCCAAAATGTGAATTATTTTTTGCAGTTAAGCTCGCCTCGTGAATATTGGCGACAATCTTACAAATTGCTAGGCCTAGCCCACTGCCTAGAACTTTGTTTGAGCTAGATTCAGCTCTATAAAATCTTTCAAAAATTTTATCTAATAGATCCTCTCTGATACCACCGGCCGAATCACTTATTTCAATTATTAATTCACTTGATTCAGTTTTTCCATTTATTTCAATTATAGAATTTGTTGATGAGTATTTAATGGCGTTTTCAGTAAGGTTATAAAAAAGTACTCCTAATAAATCCGGATCACACCAGATAGATAATTTGTCGTGTTCCAAATTCTCGAAAGAATCAAAATTAATTTGTAATGAAATCTGTTTTGCTGCTGCTAATTTAGATAGACGAGATATTTGATTTAAAACTATTTCATCTAGTCGATTTCGAGTTTTTTCTAGTGCTGAAACACCGCTATCGACTCTCGCTAAAATAAGTAAATTATTGGTCAATCTGACTAATGTATTTATTTCTTGAGAAATACTTTCAAAAAATGCAGTTGTTTCTTCCTCGCTTTTTTTACCAGACCTAAATAATTCAAACTCACCTTTGATTATTGCAAGTGGCGTTTTCAACTGATGTGAGGCATCTTGAATAAATCTTTCTTGAGCAATAAATGAAAATTCTAATCTTGTTAACAAGTGATTAATTGTATCTGCTAATTGCCAGATTTCATCTTTGGCCATTGGAAATGGTACTCTTTCTTTTAAATTAGTAATTTCAATTTTTTTAGTTTTGTTTATGATTTCGATCATTGGTCGTAATGCTCTAGCTACAAAAGCATAACCAATGAAACTCGAAATAAGCATTATGATCGGAATACTTATGATATAAAATCTTCGTAATTTTTTATTTGTACTTTCGTAAACTGTCATAGGAACAGTTATCTGGAGAACTAATGGAGAATCTATTTTCAAGACAGGTAAAAGATAATTTATAACTCTATAAGTTTTTTTTTGATAAATTAAACTTGTAAAACTAGATCCCTTTTTTAAAACAAAAGCGAGGGTCTTTTCACTAAGTCCCTTCACTAATCCATCTTTCATATTTGATGAACGTGCAACAATATTATCATTAACATCTAGTACTGAAATATAACTTTTACCAAGGGAGAAAGGTAATATTTTTTCATTTAGCTTGATAATATTAGGATCAAACTCAACGCCGCCATAGGAATCAATATCCAAAGATTCAGCTACATCAATTGCATAGTTAAAAAGTATCGTATCAAACTCAGTTCTTTGTAATTTGGAGAATTCGCTATAAAGGATTGCACTAAAAGCTGCAAGTAATCCAATAGAAATAAAACAAAAAAGGAGTGTCAGACGCAGTTTTAAGGAAAGTTTTTTTAAAAGTTTACCCATGTTAATCTTTTAAAATATATCCATACCCAATCATAGTATGAATAAGTTTTTTCTTAAATGGAGTATCTATTTTTTTTCTGAGCATATTAATATAGACATCAACGATATTAGTATTGGTATCAAAATTTATATCCCACACTTTTTCGCTAATTTCGACCCTTGTCACTGGTCGATTAGGATTTCTCATTAGGTATTCGAGTAGTGAAAACTCTTTTGTTGTAAGTATTATTGGATGATTGTCCCGAGAAGCCTTACGAAGAACAAGATCAAGCTCAATGTCATCAAATTTAAGTTTTGAGTTTTCACCGCCTTTATTCCTTCGCAACAAAGCACGAATTCTTGCAAGTAATTCTTCAAAATCAAATGGCTTTGATAAATAGTCATCTGCACCAGAATCAAGACCTAAAATTTTATCTTTAGTGGAGCTAAGAGCTGTTAGCATTAAAATTGGGCCCTTATAACCATCTCTTCGAATATTTTTAGAAGTTACCAACCCACTCTGATCAGGAAGGCCCACGTCCAAAATGACTAGGTCGTAAAGATTTTCAGAAATAAATTCTTCAGCACTTACCCCAGTTTCAGAAACATCAACAATATAACCTTGAGAATTTAATCCTTTCTTAATAAAACTTGCCATTTTGGGCTGGTCTTCTACAACGAGTATTCTCATGTCGAGATTATATGAAAATTAAATACAAATTAAAATGAAAATCAGTTGATATAAAAAGGGGAACCAAAAGGTTCCCCGAATATAGATAACTTTTTAAAAAGTTAATTATTTTCTAGTGTGCTGCTGGAGCTGGAGCTGCTGCTGGAGCTGCTGCTGGAGCTGCTGCTGGAGCTTCTGCTGCTGCTGCTGGAGCTGCAGTTTCTTTAGAAGTGATACATTCTTTTAAAGCTTTACCTTTAAGGTCTTTGTTTTCAGTTAAACAAGCAGCTTTTGCAGCTTTGTATTCTGCAGTCATTTTTTTACCTTTTGCTTGAGCTGCTACTGATACTAGAACTAGAGCGATGATTACTAAACTTTTCATTTAAAACTCCAAAATATAAAGCAAATTATTTTGCTTGTTTGATTTAAAAAAATTATCGGCTAACGAGATTAAAAAGAGATGTATTTCACATTAAAAAAAATTAATTTATAACTTCCGAGAATCTAAAGACCGAACTAAGCACTTAGTATATAAATAAAAAAGGCCTGTATTTCTACAGGCCTTCTTAAGAAATCATTTAATTGGGTTAAAATTATTTGATGTCCTTAAATTTATCTGCAAGAGTTGCTGATTTAATACGTTCTTGTTTGTAATCTGCACCAGACTCAACAGCTTTCATAGAAAGTGCAATTTTCTTTGCTTCTTTATCTACAGAAATAACCATGGCCTTAGGTGTATCACCTTTCTTTACTACATCAGATGGTTTTTCTACTCTTTCATCTGATAATTCTGAAATATGGATTAAACCTTCAATTCCTGTTTCCAGTTCAACAAAAGCCCCAAAATCAGTTACTCTTACAACTTCAGCTTCAACAATCGATCCAACTGGGAATCTAGTTTCAATTTTTTTCCATGGATCTTCTTCTAGTTGTTTCATACCTAGTGAAAATTTTTGGTTTTCTTTATCAACGGCCATAACCATTGCTTCTACTGTTTGTCCTTCTTTGAATTCTTCAGAAGGAACAATGTTTTTCTTAGTCCATGACACGTCAGAAACATGAATTAATGCATCCATCTCCTCGCCTAAATCAACAAATACACCAAAATCAACAATCGATTTAACTTTTCCTTTAACTTTATCGCCAACTCTGAATTTAGCAACTAAAGCATCCCAAGGATTTGGTTGAAGTTGTTTTACCCCAAGAGAAATTCTCTTGTTTTCAACATCTACATCAAGTACTTGAGCTTCAATTCGCTCACCAGCATTGAAATGTTTAGTTGGATTTTTAATTTTGTTAGTCCAGCTCATTTCTGAAACGTGGATTAAACCTTCTATTCCGTCATCTAGTTCAATGAATACTCCGTAATCTTTTACAGATACGATTTCTCCACCAACTTTAGCACCTGGAATATATTTTGTTTTAGCAGCTTCCCACGGATTTGGTTGAACTTGTTTTAATCCTAATGAAACTCTTTCTTTATCTGTGTCGAATTTAAGAATTTTAACTTCTATTTCATCACCAATATTTAAAAGATTACTTGGATGTTTAACTCTTCCCCATGACATATCTGTAATGTGAAGGAGTCCATCAATACCACCTAAGTCAATGAATGCTCCGTAATCAGTAATGTTTTTAACAATACCTTTTACAACCATTCCTTCTTCAATTTGAGAAAGAATTTCGCCTCTCATTTTTCCTCTTTCTTCAGCAAGGATTGAACGACGAGATAAAACGATGTTTCCACGTTTTTTGTTGAACTTAATAACTTTAAATTCCATTGTTTTACCAATGTATTTATCTAAGTAACGTGTTGGACGAATATCAATTTGAGATCCAGGAAGGAAAGCTTTCACTCCGATATCAACAGATAGACCACCTTTAACTTTTGCAACAACTGTTCCTATAACTGGTTCACCTGATTCACAAGCTAAAGAAATCTTATCCCAAGCGTGGATAATTTCAGCTTTGTCTTTAGATAATATAAGATTACCCATGTGAGATTCTAGTTTATCAAGATAAACTTCAATCGTGTCACCAACTTTAATTTTTAAAGTACCATCATAGTTTTGGAATTCTTTTACAGAAACCAATCCCTCTTGTTTGTAACCAATATCGACAGTGACATAGTCCTGACCAATATTGATAATTTTACCCATGAAAAGTTCTCCCTCTTCATAGTTTTTTCCTGCTGATGAATTGAGCAGGTCTGAGAACTCGGTTGCAGGGACTACATCAATGTCTTCACCAATGACGACATCATACCCTTTCATCCAATTTTGTTTGAGTTCTTGTTTTTGTACCATAATTTACCTCGAAATAGTTTTTTTACCTTCCAAAGGAAGGCCCAGAGTTCTGCCTTAAAAAGGAGTTCGCTGATTTTGAATTGTGAATATAATCATTTTTCATAGGGAAGTATAGGTAAATTCTACTTTTTTCTAAATACTCTTAGTCGTCTTTGAACCGTTCGCGTATAGAGGCCGAGTAATTGATTTTTATAACTCACGTAATTGTGATCACGTTCAATGAAAAATCTATAGAGTCGTAGCTTCTCAAGGTAGGACTGGTAACCTAACATGACTTTTTCCCACTTATCTCTAATTTCTCGAGCATCCTGTGATTTGAAACTTTCACCAATTCCTTGATATTGTTCTAGAAAATCTCGTGTACAAAAGTTTCTTGCCATCATGACCGGAATACAATGCATAGCGGCAGACATCGAAAAATCTTCTAATAATTCAGATGCTCCTGAACTAATCCACAAATGTACATGAGGAATTATTGGAGTAATTTTTTTAGCAGTTATAAATAGTACATCATCCTTTAGTTCTAATTCTTCTATTTGTGCTCTGAGATTTGCCAATAGCTTCATTTGGGAAAACCCAATAGATGATATCAGACATAGCTTACTGCTTTTACCTAAAGATTTTTTTTCATTTAATACTTTCAATGCCAGTAATAGTGGAGTCAGGGTTAAGCAATTAGAAAGTTCGGGCGATAAGTAAGTTCCAACTAAAAAATAATCTTTATAGAGAGCAAAGTTAATAGCAGTTTCATTTTCAAACTCTACGACTTCATTCTTAAGTCCCATTCCGAAATGTTCAATTTTTCTTCGTGAACATCCTAGATTTCCAATAGCGTCTGGCTCTAGATTTTTATTAAGCAAAATTAATGAATCAATTCTACCTATAAGGGGCCGAAACCAAAATCTCTGGAGTGGTTTATCAATAACATGATCTTGAGAAAAAACAAGCGCAGTATGATTTTGAATTTTTAGCTGGCTACTCACTGAAAATAGCAGTGAAAAGCTATAGCAATGAACTATGTCGATAGAATATTGGTTGAAAATTTTTTTTAAAGAACAAAATTTATGATAAGAAAAAAATATATTTAAGAAGTGGTCATGATATCCAATTATTTCTATTCCTGCTGCCTGGGCCTTTTGGGATAAAAAAGAATCAAGATAAGTAAAAAGTAGAACATTGTATCCATGAGATTGAGCAATCATCATATCTTTAAATGCAGATCGTTCTCTTGTCGTCCAAGAAGAAGATGGCAAAATATAAAGTATGGTCCTTGCGTATTTATCAGTCACAAAACTCTCTTACTAATCACGTCGCCCCGCTCTGTATTCAACAAGGTCACCATAAATAGATCCAAGTTTAACTTTTGCTTGAAATTTTAATAGTCTTCTTTCGTTGTCATCAGCGTACCAAAAGTTAATATCTCCACTTTTCTGTAGGACACCTGGAAAATGAGTTTCTGCTTTTATCCTAATGGCCTTTACATCTTTATCATTAATAGAAATTACTTCTACTCCCATAACTTCAGCTTTTAAAATCCAGGGTTTTCCTCGTGTAATGACAGGAAATTCATATCGATCTCCTTTTACTAAAGGCAGTCCTCGAGTGAACTGTAAAGCCGAAAATGAATCTTGTGCAAACTTTGGTATAAAATTTTCTTGTTTTACATCAGAATTAGAACCTTCCTTAATTCGCTTATACCAATTTAAAGTTTTCAATTTTTTAAAATCAAATAATTGTAAATCATCAACATTTTGTTTTTTTTCTCTTTGTATTAAAGAGTATTTGATTGGTAAAAAGGTTGATTTTTCAATAAATGTTTCCAAAGAATCATTCAACCAATAAAAGTATCTATAAGCATCTCGTGACTTAAATTTGGCCTTATAATGGTAAGCCTCGCGATCTCCAAGCTTAACAATATCTTGAGAGGTAACCGTTATATATCCAGCAATGACTCCTAGATATGAAATTGAAAGAATACTTTGTTCTCCTGGAAAAAAACGTGGTTTAAATTTACTCCAAATAGATTTAGATTTTAAATCGTAAGCTTTTAAATCTTCTGGGTAATTATCAGGATAATCTGAAGCAGGTTTTTCATTAGGAATATTTACTGTGGACTTAACTTCTATTTTTACTTTGGACTTTTTACTCTTTTTTGATCTTTTAATTTTCTTTTCAATAACTTTTGCAGGCAAAATTTCTTGAATAACAGGTGGAGTACTTACCCCCTCTTTATATTCTAGTGCCTCCGCTTCAGGGATCTCAAAAGAACTGACAAGATCTCTATGTTCATCTTTTGAAAGAAGTCGCATTTTTTCTTCTTCAAAATTAGAAGCGCATGAACATAGTATAACTAAACCAATTAAGGATAACTTATTTTTTATCATGAAGTGTTTCCCTTATAATATTTTTAATTTTTTCTTCACCTGTAAAGAACGTTAATTCTACTCCTAGATAAAAAATTAAATCATCATCAATAATTTTTTTCAAACGGACCATATCTTTTTCTGTAGTTACCAAAATAGCGTTCTCCGATTTAGCTAAGACAAGAAGTGATTTTATTTCTTCAAGTGAAAAAAAATGATGATCAGGAAATGTCTCTTTCATTAAAATACGAGCACCCAATTTTTCTAATAGCTTAAAAAAGGAATTTGGATTTCCAATTCCTGCAACTGCAATTATTTTTACTTGAGGCATCTCTTTAATTTTATACTTTAAATCACCAGCGCCATTAAACAACCCAATAGGACGATGTCCACATTCAGCTATCATCATCCCAACAGGTAAATGAGGTTGAATCAGATTTTTTAGAGCAATTAGTGATTCAGCTGTAACTTGATCCGATCTTCCAATGGCCACAAAATCAGCATCTTTTAATGCATGAAATCCTTCACGCATGTATCCCATTGGGGCAACCTTGTATTCTGACAATGGCATTAATGCATCAAAGAGAATAATATTAACTTTTCGTTTAATTCTTAAATGCTGATGACCATCGTCAAGAAGGACAACATCTGGGGTATATTTAGGAAAATAGAAACTCAAGTTTTCACTTCTCTTTTTACCTACAACGATAGTGGCGTTTTCTAAGTGTCTTGCATAAAGCAAAGCTTCATCCCCATAAATCACAGGATCTGGATTAATCTTCTTACCAGCTTCAATGACTCCACCTTTATGTTCAAGTTGCCCCTTATAGCCTCTCATTAAAATCATTACCTTTTTATTTTCTTGAAACAAAAATTTCGCAAGCCACAATGTAAAGGGAGTTTTACCAGTTCCGCCAAAGGTAAGATTCCCAACCGAAATCACGGGAACATGAAAAGAAAATTGTTTATAAATTCCATAATCATAAAAAACTCGACGTACATGGTGTAAGAATTCCCAGATCCAAGAAATAGGAATGAAAAAAATTAATTTTAAAAATTTATTAAGATTTTTTTTCATAAGTTTGTTTAATAACCTGCGCCATATAATGTGAGACATTTATCTCATCGCCTCTAACTACATCCTTCGTCGTTTTCAAGATGGCCTTTACTTTCAAATATTCTTCCTCTGAATGATACCATTTTTTAATTTGAGAGACGATATTAAATGATGTTGATTGCTCTTGAATAAACTCAGGAAAAACCGAACGATTATGTACGATATTAGCTAAACTGGCAGGTCCTGCATAATTAACAAAAGTTTCGTAAATAAAATAATTTATAAACGAGACTCGATAACAAACAATAGTTGGAACTTCAAACAAAGCGCAGGCCAGGGTAACTGTCCCACTAGCTGCTATTGCAAAATCAGCAATTTTAAGAGCATGAACTAACTCTTCATTCCTATATACTGTATCAAAAGACTCTTTAAAACTTTCGTAAATTTTTTTATCTACAGTACTTGATTGAACAATAGAGACATGAATTTTTATTTCTTTTCTAAGCTGTTTTATGGCAGTTACAAATTCAGTTAGTAAATTCTGTACTTCAAAATTTCTAGAACCTGGAAGTAATAAAATATTAAGTATTTTATTTTTTTGCAATAAGTGGGAAGAAAAATTCGCTAGCTCTGACTTGTAAGTTTCAAGTAAGGGGTGATCTATACTTAAAATACTTTTAACACCTCTTTCTTGAAACCATTTTTTCTCAAAAGGAATAATTGTAAATAGAGTGTGAACAGATTGAGCTAGTTTTTTTACTCGATATTCTTTCCATGCCCAAGCTTGAGGTGCAACAAAATACAACACTTCAATATTTTGTTTTTTTAGTTTTGCTGCAAGTTTAAGATTAAAAGATTGAAAATCAACTAAGATGGCCACTTTGCAGCCACGAACTAATACTTCATTTTCAATATTTTTCATTGCATTTAGATAAAAAGGGATTTTTTTAAAAACTTCACTATATCCCCAAGAAGAAAAATCGTTAAGATGATAGAGCAATTCGAGCCCTGCTTCAGCTAATTCATCTCCACCAATACCAAAAAAATGAGTATGAGGAAGTAACTTTTTAAGCTCAGGGAAAAAACTTAAGGCATGATCTTCTCCTGACTTCTCGCCTGCAATAACAAGACAAGAATTCATTAAATCTTAACCTCAAGTCCGGATTCGACACTGGCAATTACTTTTTCAATTAAATTGACTGCCACTATTCCATCTTCCAAACTCACGATTGATTTTTTCTTATTGATAATTGAATCATAAAAATGCTGGTGTTCAATTAAGAGATGATCTCTTTTTTCATATGGTATAGTTTTTACAAAATCAGGTGCAATTGAACTACCTCTTGCTTCTAATATTTCATTTCTCATCAAGTCAAAGAGAATTGTGCCAGTTGAATTGGCCATTGTTAATTCCCTAATTTCTTTTGTTTGATTCCGACTGACAGTAATTGTTGCTCTCGTACCAGAGGTAAACATGAAATTAGCAGAAACATAATCCCATTTATTGGTTCTCATTTTAAATCCAATTGCATGTACTGAAAGAGGAATTTCATTCATGAGATAAACTAATAAATCTAAGTCGTGAATCATAAGATCTGAAACAACATCTACATCTGTCGCACGACCTTTAAATGGGGCAACTCTAGTAAGTGTTAAATGAGTTGGTTTAGATAGAAAATCTTCATAAACATTCTTAAAATCCCAGGCCTTGTGAAATCTTTCCGAATGACCAATTTGTACGATAATTCCCTGATCATTCAAAGAAGCTTTTAATTGAAGTGCATCTGGCAAATTAGCTGTGACGGGCTTTTCACAAAAAACATGTTTATTATTTTTTATAAGAAAATTCACTATATCAAAATGAAAACTAGTCGGGGTAACAACAATTGCAGCATCAATTTCATTAATAATATTTTTAATATCATCGACAATTGCTATTTCAGGGTGAGCAAGTTGAGCGGCAAGTTTTGCTGCTGGAAAATTTTCAACAATAAAACATAACTCCACTATTTCAGGAAAAGCCAAAACTTTTTGAACATGCCAACGACCGAGATGACCAAAACCTATAACTGCTACTTTTAATTTTTTATTCATAAGAACTTCCTATGAATTAAAAGGTGCAATACCGATTTCAGATTTTTTAATTTGATCGGCCATTTCTTGCACAATTCTATTATCTTTAAACTCACTCATAAGATCTGTGTGATCAACAAAAGCACGTGGTGAAAGTGCAGCAGCTTCCATAGTTCTATAAAAATCTACTACTTCAGAAATTTCAGGTTTTGAGTAACCTTGTCTTCTTAATCCAATAATATTAATTCCTTTTAAGAACACCCTATTCCCCATAGCTGTACAAAATACTGGGATGTCGCGATCAATTGCTGAAGCTCCACCAATATATGCTCCTCTTCCGATATGAACGAATTGAGAGACATTTGTGCCTCCTCCAATGGTAACTCGATCTCCAACTTTTACGTGACCTGCAAAATTAGTTGAATTAGCCACGATAACATTGCTTCCTATTCCAACATCATGACCAACATGAACATAGGCCATAAAAAAACAATTATTAGCAACTTGGGTAATTTGATTTTCTTTTAAAGTTCCACGGTGAATAGAAACATATTCACGAAATATATTATTATTACCAATAATTGTTTGAGTTGGTTCACCTTTATAAGAAGTATCTTGTGGAGGTGCTCCAATTGAGCAACCTTGAAAGAATTGATTTCCTTCTCCTATTGTCGTATGTCCATCAAGAACAACATGAGAATGAAGAATTGTATTAGCACCAATAATTACGTTAGGTCCAACGATACAAAAAGGACCAATCTTTACAGTTTCGTGAATTTTAGCCTGAGAATCAACAAGAGAACTAGAATGAATTTGTGTCATATGAATTCCTTATTATTTCATTTTAAGAGAAGCTAAAACATTTGCTTCACTCATTAATTGGTCATTATGATAAATTTTACAGGAACTAGTAACAATAGGACCTCTAATTTTTAAGGTCTTTGTTACTAATCTTAAATCCATTTCTGGCAAAATAGGTTTTCTAAAACGTGCTTCATCTATACCTAATAAAGCAACATCAATATCCATAGAATCATGATTGGCCTGTAAAAATAAAACGATAAAAGTAATCGCTTGTGCCATCATTTCAACTTGGACAACTCCAGGTAAAATTGGATTTCCAGGAAAATGACCTGCAAATATTGCATGTTCTTTTTTAGTTCGATAGTGAGCAATTACTTCGGCTTCTGTAATTTCTTTTAATGTGTAAACTTTTCCTTTTTCATACTCAATACCTGGAATTATTATTGATTCGACTGAATCAATAAAGAGAAAGGGATCTCGATGAGGTAATATTTTTCTAACTTGCTCACTATTTAATAACATTATTTTCTCCCTTAACTAACTTTCGAACCAGGGCCACTCCCCGCATCCATTCTTTAAAATTTCTAGCAGGATATCCTCCCACTACTTCTCCAGCTTCAACATTGCCAATAACCCCTGACATTGCTGCAACCTGAACTCCTTTACCAATAAGTAAAGCATTTCCAATCGCCGACTGACCTCCGATAACTACATAATCCTCAAGTGTTGAACTTCCTGCAACGGCAGCGCCGCCACAAAGAATTACACCTTTTCCCAGATGAGCATTATGACCAACATGGCATAAATTATCTAACTTAGTACCTTCCCCAATCACGGTAGGTGAAAATGTTCCAGAATCAACACTTGAACTGGGCCCTATTTCTACATTATCCTGAATGATAACACTGCCGGTATGCCAAACTTTTAAGTGTTCGCCGTTATAAAAATTATACCCAAAACCATCTGCTCCGACGGTACACCCAGCATGGATACGAACATTTTTACCAATTTTAACATTGCGATAAATTACACTATTAGGAAAAACTTCTGAACCTTCACCAATTTCTACTCCAGACATTAAAACAACACCGGGATGAAGTTTTACATTTTCATGAATAGTAATATTTTCTCCAATGAAAACTCCCTGGGCAATCCAGGCAGTAGGATGAATTGTTGCAGTTCCCATTTGGCGACCATCAACAATATCATTTGGAGAATTATAGTATTCATCATAAAAACTTTTTGAAAGAAATGACATTGATAAATTTACATCATCAGTTATACATATCAGCTTAGCATTTGACTCAAGATGAACAAGCTCATCGGGAGTAAGTTTTTCTAAGAATTTCTTTTCAATGACAAGGCAAACTGATTGTAGGTTTTTATTTTTAAGTAAAAATTCTTCTAGAAATTTTTTGTTCTTAATAAACAAAAGATGGTCTTTTTTTAAAAGGTAGGTATCAGTTATCCCGAGTACTTCAAATTCATTTGAAATAGTTGAAATAATTTTAAAAGTGGAATCCAAAGTATTTAGATTTCCTAATTTCATAGGTCATCCTTGGTAATAAAAGGAAAGGAGCCGAAGCCCCTTTAACTATTTAGGGAATTTTTTATTGTATAATTTTACAACTTCATCAGTATAATCTTTTTCATCTTTTGCGTATAAGATTGGAGCTGTTGCAGCTTCATAAATCATATCTAAGTCAGCACCTTTTGCAACTTCATCAACTATTGTTTTAACTCTATCCAAGATAGGAGTTTTGAGTTTTTGCTCAAGATCTTGAATTTCTTTTTGGTAACTAGAAGTCTTCTGCTGAATTGACATGATTTTTTCTTGAATCTCTCTTTCTTTTTTCATTTTTTCTTTATCATTTAATACAGTAGCTTTTTTCTGATAATCATCTTGCATCTTTCTAATTTTTTCTTCTTCGTCTTTTAAGATTTTTTGTTTTTCTTCAAAAGCTTTTTTTAATTGATCTCTTACTGCAGATCCTTGCTTAACCGTAACAAGAACTTTTTGCACATCAACCTTACCAACAGAAACTTTTGCAAAAGCCGAAGTTGAAAGAACCAGAACAAGTAACGATAACAATAATAATTTCATATAAACTCCCTTAAAATAATTGTCCTATATCAAAATGGAATTGAGAACCTGAATTTTTTAGATCTTTTGTAATTGGATAGCCAAACTCAAAACGCAAGACACCAATTGGCGAGAACCATCTAAAACCGAATCCGTAGTCACTGCGTATTTTTACTTTATCTAAACTACCAGCATGACCCGCATCAAAGAATAGAACCCACTTAAGCCCAGCTTCTCTTGAGAGCGGATGCTGTAACTCTATATTGGTAAATGCCTCAAACTGGCCACCTTCATTAAAAGTATAGGGCTTGCCATCTATAAAAACATCTCTAAGGGGACCTACTCCTTCGTAACCAAATCCTCTTAAATTCCGAGAACCACCTAGTGTGAATTTTTCAGTTCTAGGAATACTTCTTCCACCGACTTCATCAATTCGCGCACCATAAAATTTGGATCTGAAAATTAAATCACCCACGACAGGGTAAAAACCTCTCGCTTCGATATCATTTTTAACCCATTTTTTATCACCACCGAGCCCAGTGTATTCAATTGAATAGCTAAGGAAATATCCTTTTTTTGTATCAGAACGGTCATCTCTCTTATCATGAACAATGGATGTTTGAACTGAAGAGGCAATACCGTTTTCTAAAGCAATATCAATCGTGGGATCGACAGCTGTTTTGATAATTGTATCTTCTAATTTGTATGTTACAAAAAGATTGGTAAAAGTCATAATTGGATAACCAACTCTAATATTTAAACCTTTTTTCTTTTCACTGTAGGCAGTTGAAGATTCGTTATTACTTACAAATATTCCTCCACCTAGAGACCATTTTGAATCTAAAAAATAGGGTTCGGTAAAATCAATATTAAATGTATTAGATGATTGCGCCAGATTTAAACTAAAGCTTAAATTTTGCCCCATTCCTCTAAAGTTAGACTGTGTTACTGATGATTGGAAAAATCCACCAGTGGCGGTTGAATAACCTGCACCTAGAGAAATCTGTCCTGTATTTTTTTCTTTGACAGTTACTTCAACGTCTAAAATATCTTCGCGATCTTTCGGGGAAACAGTATTGATAGTTATAGATTCAGGTTCAAAAAACCCAAGTCTTTGTATATTCTCTCTCGATACTCTTAAAGCGGTTCCATTAAATTTCTGCTCTTCTCTAATAGTTAATTCGCGACGAATGACTTTATCACGTGATTTAGAGTTTCCTTTAATGAGTATTTTTCCAAAATAAGCAATTTTTCCTTTTTCAAAAGAATATTCAACATCAACTTTATTCTCACCTGGAACGATATTCAAATTTCTAATAACGTTGGCAAAAGCGTAACCTTCATCTTGGTACATTTCGGTAAGAAGTTGAATATCTTTTCGAAGTGATTCTTCTGAGTATATTTCATTTTCTTTAAGTAAGAGTTTAGAGCGCATGTCTTCTTCAGGGAAAAGCATTTCACCTTGAAATGAAATCTTATTAATTGAAAATTCCGGGCCTTCTGTAATTTTCATCGTAATAAAGACCCATTTTTTATCTTCAGAAACAGTTATCTCAGGAGTTCCAACATTAACTTGTAAATAACCTTTCATGCGATAAAAATATTTAAGCCGTTCTATGTCTTGCTGGAAATTAATTTCTTTAAAATTTCCCGATCCTGACATGAAAGAAAAAAGAGAATCTTCTTGAGTTTGTAAGATACTTTTAATTTCTTCATCTTTAAATGCACGATTTCCAAGAAAGCTTAATTTTTTAACTTTTACTTTGTCGTATTCTTTTGCATTAAAAATGAGCTCAACATTTTCATCATTAATAGTTTTTTCTTGGTAATCAATAACTGCTAGGAAATAGCCTTTTTCCTCATAATGCTTAAGTAATGCTTGAGTATCGCTCTTGATAGTATTGCTATCTAATATCGAATAAACTTTTGTTTTAATTTGAGTTTTTAAATCGTCTTCAGTAAGTCCATCGTTTCCCTTAAAGGATATTTTAGTAATAATGGGTTTTTCTTTTAATTGAAAAATAAGAACATTTTTTTTATCAACATCACTAACCTCATGGTGAGCTTCAACATTAATAAAATATTTCATTGAGTAAATTTTTTCTAGATCTTTTTTTAAGAGATAATTATCAAGAACCATATCTACTTTAGAACCAATTCTTTCAAGAACAGCTTCTTTTTCAACTTTTTTAAGTCCTTTGATTTCGATGCGATCAATTTTAAATAAATTGACGTGCGAACCCAGGTCTTCTAAGGCCCACAAATTAAGACTTAAAAGGGATAGAAAAAAAATAATAAAAATTCGTAGCGACAATCCATTCTCCGCAGACGATTAAACTAGTAAGGTATTAAAAGTTATCAGGAAGAATTCAATGTGCAAAGCTTTTTAGTTCCTTACCAGAATTCCGTCTTTCATATCTATTTTCTCTCTGAAGTTTTCGGCCACCAGAGGGTCATGGGTAACAACGACTAAGGTTGAACCGAATTCTTTTGCTAAAGTACGAAGTAATAAAATAACCTTCTGTGAATTCTCCGAATCAAGATTTCCTGTTGGCTCATCGCAAAGAAGAAGTTTTGGTTTCATAGAAAGTGCTCTTATAATGTTAATTCGCTGCTGTTCTCCCCCAGATAATTCAAAAGGAAATTTTACTAAACAATGTTCTACTTTTAGCAATTTTGCTAATTCATGTGTGTCTTGTTTAACTTTTGATATATCTCCATCTCCTAGTCTTGCTGGGAGTAAAATATTATCAAGACAATTCATTGAAGGTAATAAAAAATGAAATTGAAAAACAAATCCAACATAACGATTTCGATAAATGGCCAATTCTTCATCTGTCAAATTGGCTAAGTTTCTGCCGTTAACAATTATTTCACCTTCTGTAGGACGATCCAATCCTCCAATTAAATAGAGCAGTGTTGATTTACCAGATCCAGATGCACCTCTAATCACATATTCTTCAGCTGTACGCATAGAGAGAGTTACGCCATTTAAGGCATGTGACTTTCCATAATATTTTTTAATATTTTTAATTGATAAAATATCGTTCATGCAAACTCCTGACGAAGGCCTTCAAGTATACTTTTTTTCATAAGTTTTTGGAGTAATAAATATGTAATTATATATATCCAAAATAGTGCTAGTAGGAAGACAAAGCCATAATCTTTCCATGTGAGAAATAATTCAAGTCTAGGCATGGTATAGATTTCTGCAGGTAGTTCAAAAAGCCAAAGTTTTGATAGCATTATTTTAAATAACTCGATAAAAAACACTGAGATAATACAAGCGACGGCCCACATGACGACTACTAACTGTGTCCAAAGTTTACCCATAGATTTTTGCGAAACACCCAAAGCTTTAAAAAGAAATAACTCTTTTGATTTTTTTTCATTAATAAATATAATCATCGCTAAAATATTAAACACTGAAATGATAACTACCAATTGCAATATTAAACTGATCATAAATTTTTCAACTTTGACCGCCTCTAAGAGAGAGGAGAATTCTTTCCAATATGGTTTGACAAAAAAATCGTTACCTAGACTTTCTTTTAAGCGAGCCAGTGCAATTTCTATTTGTTGCTGATTACCTATATTCATTGTAACCAAGTTAATTTTATTGCTAAATTCTAAGATCTTTTGAATTTCATTCAAGTTCATATAAATAAATCTTGAATCTTTCTGGTAAATCCCGTGTTTAATAATTTGAGTAACCTTAAATCGACTCAACATAGGTAGCGATTTAATTTCTTGGTTACCTCTTCCAAAAGCTAAGACAATTTCATCGCCGATCTTCAAATGATGTAGTTTAGCGATTTCACTACCAATCGCTACTTCCGTCGGCTTTAGCATTATTGGCAATCCAACGACTTCGCTATAATTTTCACCGACACCTTTTAAAATGACTCCTCGAGATTCCTCACCAACAATTAAATAACTTTCAGTTTGAATGAGTCCCGAAAATTTAACAACACCAGTTTCAATCATCTTGCTTTCAATTTCTTTATCCAGTACAAAAAATCCTTTACGAGAAAATAACGTAGCATCGCCTGTACTATTTTTTAATCCATGATTAAGTGATTGTACAAACCCATCCATGATGCCCATGGTGGCAAGAATTACCGCAATTGAAAATGCTAACCCAACAACTACACCAATTAAAAATTTAGTTGTTGATTTATTATCGGCAAATAACATTAAGAAAAGTTGAAATTTATTCATCGATGGAGGTCTCGCGCTCAACCAAAAATCGTAAATAGGCATCCATAAAGCCATCGAGATCACCCTCTAAAACTTTTTCAGCACTAGAAACTTCAAAATTAGTGCGATGATCTTTTACTAACTTATATGGGTGTAAAACGTAAGAGCGAATTTGTGCTCCAAACGCAATATCTTTTTTATTAGCTTCGACAATGGCTTCTTTTTCACGACGTTTGGCCATTTCTAAATCATATAATCGAGAACGAAGTACTTTCATGGCCGTGGCTTTATTTTGTAATTGTGATCTTTCATTTTGACAAACAACAACAAGATTCGTTGGTAAGTGAGTAATCCGTACTGCTGAATCTGTCGTATTAACCCCCTGACCTCCGGAGCCTCCTGCGCGATAAACATCGATTCTGATATCTTTATCTAGAATTTCAATTTCAATAGTGTCGTCAATTTCTGCAGAAACAAAAATAGAAGCAAATGAAGTATGCCTTCTACCGGCAGAATCAAAAGGCGACAATCGAACTAATCGGTGAACTCCCGACTCCGACTTTAAAAAGCCAAATGCGTAATTTCCACTAACGGATAATGTTGCTGATTTAATTCCTGCTGAGTCACCCTCTTGAGTATCAAGAATTTGTACTTTATATTTTTTAGTTTCACTCCAACGAATTATCATTCTTAAGAGCATATACGCCCAGTCGCATGACTCAGTCCCGCCAGCTCCAGCATTTATGGTAACGATTGCATTATTTGAATCAAGTTCTTCTGATAATAAAACTTTTTGTTCGGCCTTATTAAATTCTTTTAAAAAGTTTTTATAAACTTCTATACCTTCAATCGCTGAAGCTTCATCGTCTTCTGACATTGCAAAATCCAGAAGGACATCAAAATCATCATACAATTGCTTTAATGATAAATACGTATCAACAATATCTGTTATTAGTGATTTTTCTTTTTGAATTTTAGCAGCGTTAACCGCATCGTCCCAAAAACTATCCATGGCTTCAATGCTAACAATCTCTTTTATTCTATTTTGTTTTTTCTCAACCTCAAAGCGACCTCCGAAGCAGATCTAGCTTTTCAGTGTAGCTTTTCATTTTTGACTTATTATCATTAAGTTCAATCTTAATTTGTTCATTCATTTTTTATATCCCAATTTTTTATACATTTTGCTTACAATTTTATCTTCAAAATCTTCCATTATTTTTTCTTCTTTTAAAGAAATTTCATGATCAAATCCTAATAAATGTAAAAAACCATGTGTAGCAAGATGAAGAATTTCTTGTTCATAGGTAATCTGAAATTGACTTGCCTGTTTTAAGGCAACTTCTCTACAAATATAAATATCACCAAGCTCTATTATCGATTGATTTTGTGTTTTGTTTTTTTTATCAGGACGAAGATTATCGTGAACCCCAAATGAAAGAACATCTGTAACTTTATCTAGCGCTCTGTATTGATTATTTAGTCTTTTAATTTTAACTTTTCCACAAAGTGTTAGATTAAAAGAAACTTCATCCACGGTGTCAAAGTGTTGATTTTCTCTTAAAAATTTTAAAAACACCTGTTCTAAAACTAAAAATTCAGATAGTTTACTTGATATAACTTTATTTTTTTTCTTTTTTACTTGAGTATCATTCACAGAGATTAGCAATTTCATAATGATAACGGTAACAAAATTTTACAGGGGTCGCAAATGAATAAAACTCAATTTGAACAACTAAAAGATATCATAAAAGATCTTCGTCATCCTACTGAGGGATGTCCTTGGGATTTAAAACAAACACATGAGTCTTTATTGAAACATTTGGTTGAAGAAACCTATGAATTTATGGAAGCAGTTGAGCTTAAAGATTCTAAAAAGATGGAAGAAGAACTTGGTGATGTACTTTTGCAGGTACTTTTACATTCTCAACTAGCAAGTGAGAAAAATTCTTTTGATGTTGAGTCTGTCTCAAGAGTTTTACGAGAAAAATTAATCCGCCGTCATCCACATGTTTTTGAAAATAAAAATACTAAGATTAATGCAGATGAAGTTCTTATGAATTGGGCCATGATAAAAGCCGAAGAAAAAACACGAGAAGAACAAGAGCATAATGCCAACCACCGTATTAAGCATTCAGTAATGCACGCACCTTCATTAGTATCTGCCATGAAAATAGGTAAGAAGACAAATGAATTAAAGTTTGACTGGGAAAATTATGCACAAGTTGCCTATAAGGTTGAAGAAGAATGGCAGGAATTAAAAGAAGAAATGATGCCAGCAAAAGGTCCAAATAAAGAGAGAGTTTTTGAAGAATTAGGCGATTTGCTTTTTTCAGTTGCTCAGTTAGCTCGTCATCTCGAAATTGATCCGGAATTAGCTCTCAGAGAGGCAAATAAAAAATTTCTTAAAAGATTTTATTCCATGGAAGATCTCATGAGAGATCAGGGGGCCATTTTGGAAGACATGAATCAAACCGAGATGGACTTGTTCTGGAATCAAGCTAAGGTTTTAGAAAAACAAAATAAGTAGATCTAAAGATTAATCTCAACTTGAGGAGAAATCAGGTTTAAATGTTCTGGTGATAACCCAGAAACTTTACACATTTCATCGATTCTCTTCATTTCTGATTTTAAATTTACCACTAATATCTTCAAAGTCTTAATCATCTCATCATCTTTTTGATGTGCTGATTGAGTTATTTTTGATGTTGAAAATTGAGCATTTTCTAAATTATTCTTTATATTATCCATTCGTTGGCGAATTGAATCCAAGTCAACCACTTCTCTCGACTCAAGCATCATATCAAGCTTGGTAACAGTTATATCCATTTGTGTTGTAACTTGATTAAAGTTAAATAGAATTTTTTCAAACCCCTTCATTTCTAATTTTATTTTACCAAGAAATTGGTCAACTCTTAATACGTCTTCTTCATGGTTTTGAAAAATTAATATTTGATCAACCACTTGTATGATACGAGTTTTAAAGTCTTCAGTTGTTTTCTTAAGCTCTTTAAAATCTTCTTTTAGACCTGTGATATTTTTTATACTTTTAGTAAAACTATCAACACTTCTTTCAGCAATTTGGGCAATATTAAAAATTCTTGCTTGATCTTTAAATAACTCTCTAGAAGAGTTTGTAATAAAACCTAACTGTTCTTCGTAATGGTCTCGTGAATCCATAACTGAAGTAACTGCAGTTTTAAAATTATTAAATTGAAGCATAGAATTTCTTTGAGTTTCAAAAGAGTTTACCAATAATTTTCTTAAATCTAGTACTTGATTTTCTTTTGTATCAAGTTCCTTTTCGAGGGTATCAATAACTACTGCCGATTCATCTCTTTTACTTTCAGTTGTATCAATATATTCAAAAAGTGCATGGTATAACGCTAAAGAATTTACTGACTCAAGTTTTTCTCGAAGTTGCAGTTTCATTTCTGACTTAAGATTACCATTTAACTGTGAAATTAAAGTTTCGCAAATAGGATCTAAAATATTATTTCTTTCAGTTTGTAATTGAGCTTCTAAATCTTTTAGAGGATAAAAAATTATCATAATTCTTTTTTGAGAGGCATAATCTACAGGAGAAATATGCATTTCATAAGGCACAGAAGAAGTCATTGCATTTGTTTTTACTTGAATTTTGTAAACACCTGCATGGTTCATCCGAAGAGCATTAAGCATCAGGCTATTATTGGCAAGGTTAGTAAATCGCTGTAAAAAATCCCATGAGAGTGAATCTGTTTCTTCTTTAAAAGTTTCAAGTTTCCATTGCTCATAAAAATGAGAGTTTCCCCAAATGAGATTAAGATTTGAATCCAGCAAGATACTTGCAAAAGGCATCGTTTCTTGAAAGATGGAACCAAAGGTCATTCTTTTATGAACATATTCACGATATTTATCAAAATCAACATTAAAGCCATTAGAAAATTTTTCATTAAGTTTTGATTCAATTGGAATTATTCCATCTTTAATTGTATCAAGAATTAATTTTTCTATTTGTTTAGATGATTTTTTTACAGAAAAATTATAAATAATTAGTCCTAAAACCATTGCCGCAAATAAAACTGCAAATCCACCAACAAGACCATACCAAATCCCGTTGGAGCTTTTTTCAAATTGAATTTTTTTAAATGCTATTTCTGGTTCAACTAACTTAAACCAAGAATTATAACTTTGTTGAAAATCTTTGTATATTCTAGTAAAGTTCTTATGTGCAGCTACATATGTATCGAGTATTTCTACTTCCGTTCTTATTGTTTTAATTCGATTAATAATGGCTATTTTTATATCATCGGCAAGCTTGGCAGTTTGTGTAAAATTAGTCATGGCCTCTAGGTCATTATTTAGTGTTACTGATAAATTTTGAGTCCGATCAAATGTATAAAATCCATTTGACATTAAACGACTAGGTGAAGTTTTTAATCGTAAACTAATGGCCATTTTTGTTAATGTTGGCCAATGTTTTTCAGTAACAAAACTTTCAAACGAAGTTATGCGTCCCGAAATATTATTAATAATAGAAGTTAGCTCAGCTCCACTTTGCAAAATATTTAGGGATTCTTTTGTTTGTCTTAACTGGCTATTTAATTCACTTTTTTCTTCAACCGATTTAATACTTTTTAAATCTTTAATATCTGCTTCAAGTCTTAAAAAAACTCTATTTGAATCTTTGATCTGATTTGCATCAACTAGTTTTTTTAATTCAACTATATCATTTCGTTCTTTAACTGCCTTAACTTTACTGGTTCCGTCATATAAGCTACTCACGTATTCTGTATTGAGTAATCCCACATCCCAATAATGTTTTACTCCAAAGGTAAAAAAACTTGTTACAGCAAGCAAAATAAAAAAGTAATAGAAATGCACAACTCGTCCTAGAGTAAAACGCATAGCCTCTCCTTAGAAATAATTTTATGAATTGAATAGTGAGAAGAAATCGATAGTTCGATAAGAAATTGAAACATCATGTTTGTTTTCTTCTCCTTCATTGATCTTAGTTTCGCGTAATATATTATCCATTGAGAGATTCCCTCTCATTGGTAGTATGAGTGATATTGGGCGAAATAAAAAGGAGAAGTGTAGAATTTCTTTATTAGTGGATTCCAGACGAGAAAGCTTCGGTATTCCAAGATAGGTATTAACATTCAGTTCATTATCAACTTCTATAATTTGATGTTCCCCTACTTGTTCGATTTGGTTAATTTGGACTCTATAATTTGCCAACACGTTGGAAAACCCGACAAAAGTACCTCTATCAGTACCCGACTTGAATGGTAACCTATAAACAAAATTTTCATCATGTGAGATATCAATATTTAAAGTCAGCTTATAAAGACCGGTGCGTACTGTTTTTTCACCTTTAAAAGTAAGTAAGATTTTCTTTCTTAATAGTTTTCTAGTGACCAGGTATATAAATTTTCGATGTTGTGCTAATTGTGAATCTTCAAGTATTGTACCAGAAATAGTTAATCGATTTTCATTAAGATCAGCATCCATTAAGCCATGAAAGCTTAATACGCTTACAATGGATAATATCTCAGGGAGTGTTTCTATAAGTAAATTCCACTTTTTAAAATCTATTTTGGAAGTTGATTTTGTGTAATTTAATCCCTTAAATTTACATTTATTTAGAAAAAAATCTTCGAGGATAGATTCGAGTTTTTCGTCTAAGACTTGGGTGATACTTTCGTACTTATTTTCTATGCCAAGACGATCTGAATCGGCAATACGTTTCATTTCTGACAAGTGATAGTAGGCCCTACCAATTAGAGGAGAAAATGAAAACGCTGAAAGATATTGAATATCTTCCAGCGTTTCTAAACTTTTTTCAAAATTTTCTCTATAATTATTATTCATATTTCTAGCTAGCTATATCATCAACAGACTCAAACATAGTTTTAAATTTAGCTCTTAATTTTATAATTGCTTGAGTATGTAATTGAGATACTCTTGATTCGGTTACATCTAAAATTTGCCCAATTTCTTTTAAATTTAAATCTTCATAGTAGTAAAGAGATAGTACTAATCGCTGTTTTTCAGCAAGAGTCATAATACCCTCTTTGATTTTTTCTCTTGAGTCTTTTAAACTAACAGTCGTGTATGGATTTAGAGCTCTATGATCTTCCATAACTTCTGAAATAAGTTTTTTGTCACCTTTGTTAAAACTAGCAGAATCATCAATATTAAGAAGTGAAATAGATTTTGATTTATTTAAAAGATCATGAAATTCTTCTTGATTCATTTTTAATTCTTCACACATTTCTTCATCTGTAGCTGGACGACCTAAGCCTGCTTCTAATTTAGTATATGCTCTTTCAACAGTTTTTGCTTTTTCTCTGATTGAACGTGGTACCCAATCTTGAGCTCTAAGTTCATCAAGGATTGCACCTCTAATACGAAACTCAGCATAGGTTTTAAATTTGTTATCACGACTCGGATCAAATTTTTCGATAGCATCCATTAATCCAATTACACCGCATGAAATTAGATCATCTAATTCAATATTTGATGGTAATCGAGATGCAATTTTTTGTGCAATATACTTTACTAAAGGAGCATATTCCACAACGATTTCATCTTTAACTTTTGGTTCAACTGTTGAACGATAGTCTTTTAAATTTTTTAACTTCTTAGATAGAGTCGACATCCTGACACACTCCTAGCTTACATGTTGATGAAACGTTGAATTTTTACGTGCAAATACCATTGTATCTGCCGTTACATCATCATCGAGCTCTGCGATAAATTTCTTAGTTATTTTAATAAAATTATTATGTAGAGCAGAATTTGCCTCAGCAAAAAGTGATGAATCAAATTGATCTACTGGTAAATCTTCTCTACTGATACCACCTAAAATATGCAATCTACATTTTAAGAAAGTTTCAACTGTTTCACTCAAGGTTTTAACCATTCGTTGATATTGATTATCTGAAGAAATTTTGTTGATAAGTAAATGATTTTCAGTAACCCCATATTCTTTGTTGAGTATTTTGATTAGAGAATATGAGTCTGTAATAGATGACTTGTCTGGAGTCACTACAACAAAACGATAGTCACTATAAGCATTTAAAGTTAAAGTTTCTTTTGTGATTCCAGCAGGGCAGTCAAGAATTATAAAATCGTATTCTCTTTCATGATTAACTAAAATATCAATAATAATTCTATCTATCTCAAGGCTTTTATTAAATAGATCAATACTTCCATTACATCCCGCTAATAAATGAAAGTTGCCATTTTTATAAAGGCAATCGTCAAAGTTTTTATTGGCCGAGATTAAATCATAAAAACCATTTGTAATAGGAAGACCAAGTTTTACACTGGTGTTAGATAAATTGTAGTCACAATCTAAAAGCAAAACTTTATATCCATCTTTGGATAAAATTTTTGCCATTTTAACGGCCACTGAAGTTTTCCCTACCCCGCCTTTACCTGCAGTAATAGAAATAATTCTAGCTTTGTGATTTGTTTTTTTTGCTTGATACTTATTGTGTGACACTAGCCAATCACTCGGATTGGTTTTTTTTAAACTAAGCATGGACTTCCTGTCTCCTCT
>JAVHRK010000029.1:0-1163 GCA_036171615.1 Bacteriovoracaceae bacterium | reverse complement strand
TCATCTTTAAGAAAGCAAGTGGTTTCTAAATAATATTTCCCCTTTCCTCGTAAAGAGTAAAAAGTTTAGCCGCTTTGCCCGCCAAACCTCGCACTGGGTAGTGCCTCACTTAAAATCACTTCCTGGAAGTTTTATTCTGTGAACTACTCCATTACTTAAAACAGAATTTCGCCTCAGCTCATTCATTCATCTTTTTGGGCCTCGTTATAAAAACGTGCCATGATAATGTTGGATTTAAAAAGAAGGCGTGCCAGTCAATTAATGGTCATCGCTTATCATTAGCGTGACATGAGAATATTGGGCCTCATCCTTCATCCCTAATTCACCCGAAACAATCCTATGTTTAATTTAACAATCGCTTTCCTGTCATCAAGAATAAGAAAGGGATTTGTTTCCTAATTCACTTCCATGTGAAATCAAATGATCGAGATTCTTTAGTGTTTTTTCTGTCCTACAAGTAATCGTAGTTTTTTTCTTTCCTTTAAATACTCCTCATAATTGTCGTTGTATGTGTCGTTGTTTTTTAATAAATTTAGAGTTAATGAAGCCACCTTACGAGCCAGTGCTACTTTTGCATCTTTGTGTGAAGTGCCTTTTGCTCTAAGAGATTCGTAATAATCACGAAGTGTAGAATCAGATCTCATCGCACTTTCAGCAGCACCAATAAAAATATCTCTCAATTCTCTTCTGCCATGAACTCGTTTATTACCGTAGATTTTTCCACCAGATTCTTGAATATGACGAACCAGCATGCAGTATCCCCAGAACTGATGTTTGTTTTTAAATCGTGCTGGTTGGCATATAATTGCAGTTGCAATATTGGCACGAATTAAACTAATACCAGGAATTGTCATAAGATTTCTAATTGGCCGATATTTTTTTTGATTACTTTTAAACCATTCTAAATATTTTATTTTCTCTTGTTCTAGAAACTCAACTTGATGAAATAAATTCTCTGAAACAAATCTGGCCGACTCATTTTTAAATTCTTTTACTCGATCTTTATTTTTATAGAAATCGTTTTCATCCGTCTTGAGCCCATTAGCTCTAAAGACGGATTTTAATCTGTTTTTGAAGCGTACAATCTCTTGAATAATATCTAGATAACCACTTACTGAAGTTCTGAGTTGCACCCAATGAGAATCATCATGATAGACTTCACG
>JAVHRK010000028.1:0-1164 GCA_036171615.1 Bacteriovoracaceae bacterium | reverse complement strand
ACTCACCTTACGCAGACAAGTGGCCACGGCCCTGCACAATTGGCCTTTCGTAAAATCTGATTTACCATCCTGGAATGGATAAAAAATTACTCGATCTCTATAGTGACTATTTAATTTCAGCAAACCAATTAACAACTGCGACAGGTCTTTCTGATGTTCTAGACAATGAAATTTCTCACGATAAAATAACTCGTTTTTTATCAAAAGAAACTTTTGGCTCTGCTGATCTTTGGAAGCTTGTTAAGCCGACTGTTCGCAAACACGAAACTAATAAAGGAGGTGCTCTGATTTTCGACGATACGGTACAGGAGAAGGCTTATACTGACGAGAATGATATAATTTCTTGGCACTACTCTCACGCCCTGGGAAAAGTGGTTAAAGGATTAAACATTCTAAGCTCAATTGTTGCATATGATGGAGCAACTTTTCCAGTAGGATTTGAAGTAATTAAAAAAGATGTCAGATTCTGTGACTTGTTTACTTGCCAAGAAAAAAGAATTTCTTCGAAAAGTAAGAATGAACTTTTCCGATCAATGTATGAGGTGAATTTACAAAATGTAAAGTTTGACTATGTTTTAGTCGATTCTTGGTTCAGTGCTAAGGAGAATTTGGAAATGATTCATAAATCTAAAAAAATATTTATTGCGGGAGTAAAATCTAATAGAACCATTGCCACAAGTTTAGAAAATAAACTGAAAGGAAAATTTATTCAAATTAATCAGTTGTCATCACTTGATTCCAATCCAATTGAAGTCTACTTAAAGGGAATAGAATTCCCAATGAAGTTGATGAAAAAAGTTTTTAAAAACGAAGATGAATCGGAAGGAATTTTGTATTTGATAACCAATGAAATGAAAAAAAATGGTGAACAGATTTATGAAATTTATCAAAAACGATGGAAGATCGAAGTCTATCACAAATCTATAAAATCGAATGCCGCTTTAAAAAAATCTCCAACCAAAACAGTGAGGACACAAACAAACCACATTTTTTCTTCGATCTATGCCTATTTTAAGTTGGAAACGATTGGCCTGGCTACGGGACTAAATCACTTCGCATTAAAATATAAAATAATTGTGAAGGCGAATATGGCATCCATGAAAGAGCTTCAGCGGCTAGCGAGTTTAGCATGATTTAAAATCATTTTGCGTAAGGTGAGTTAAT
>JAVHRK010000027.1:0-1167 GCA_036171615.1 Bacteriovoracaceae bacterium | reverse complement strand
TCTAAAATCAGAAGCAAGAACGATCAAAGACAATGCTTCTTATCGTACAGCGATTAGTAAATTAATGGATGCTATTTATATTTATCAAGAAATTAAAGTTGGTGAAAATTGGCTCTTAGCTGAAAAAAATGGAAATGAGATTACTTGGGTTCCACTTACGGCATTTATCACGGAACAAAAATTTGCTGCTCAAAAAAGCATTACACCTGATGAACCATTTCTTCCTCTCGTCATGCAATCTAAAGAAAATTATACTAACTTAAAAGGTGATAAATATATTGTAGAACTTTATTACGCTAAAGCTCAACTTGCCAATTGGTCTTTGGTCCTCACACTTATTGCCCTAGCCTCCTTAGTTCTCTTTAAAAACTTTAATATAGCTTTAACAATTACATTGATTTCTCTTCTCACTCAAATTGTCTTAGTAACATTAAGAGTAATTATTTCAGGAAGAGCACCGATTACTAATATGTATGAAACTGTTTTAGTTTCAGGTCTAGGATCCCTTCTCTTAGCACTCTTACTTGGTCACTTTAAAAAAGAAAAAATATTTGTCTATATGGGGCTTGGTTACAACCTCTGTACTTTGATGATGATCACATTTGCCAATGGTATGTTAACAGCAACCATCAGCCCCCTAGTGCCAGTATTGCGAGATAACTTTTGGCTTTCTACTCACGTAACCACAATTATGCTTTCATATGGTGCCTTAGCACTTAGTTGGGTAATGGCCAATGGAGCATTGTTTAGAAAAAAATTCAGAACATTAGATCAAAAAGAAGAAGTTCGTATTGGGGAAGTTGTCTACACTACTCTGAAATACGGAACAACTATGCTGGCCGCTGGAATTATCCTAGGTGGAGTATGGGCCGATTATTCTTGGGGAAGATTCTGGGGATGGGATCCAAAAGAAACTTGGAGTCTTATTGTTCTTTGTATTTATATCGCTGTTCTTCATGGACGCTATACTAATTGGATCAAAGTAGATCGTTTTATTACAATAACTGCTGGTGCGTTTATGTCTGTTATGATGGCATGGTTTGGTGTTAATTATATTTTAGCAACTGGCCTTCACTCTTACGGATTTAGCGAAGGCGGAGCTGTATTTTTAGGTAGCTTTTTTCTACTTCAAATTTTATTTTTAATTATTACCAGAACTAAAAAAGT
>JAVHRK010000026.1:0-64110 GCA_036171615.1 Bacteriovoracaceae bacterium | reverse complement strand
CTTCTTTGTATAAACATATTACTACAAGTAATTATCTACGACCTTATAATTAGTGATAATGTATTTAACTAGTAATAACCTACCTAAAGACTCTTGTGTAAAACTTCATAGAATTTACATAATTTCTTTATATGCCTCACTAACATCATGTAAATATAGAACAAAGACCAATTTTCAGACTTGGTCTTTATAATGATTTGACATCCCTTTAAGTAATCTGAAACAATTAAATCATAACAAAAATGAAGTGAATGATTTGCTTCTTTTTTGTTAAGTAGAGTAGAAATTTCTCATCATAATTTTACCAAGGATGGTTTTAGATGACGGTACAAGAAATTGCAAATCAACGAATCTCAATTTTTAATTACAATACATTTCTCACCAGTCTAATACCAAAAACAAAAACACTAGAAATTAAATTTAAACAAACTTATTTCAACCAAGAAATGCTATTTGAGTTAGAAAGTATTCTTGCTTGGTGTGCAACTCATCATGAGATTCAAAGTATTTATATATCAACTACACAGAATCACTTTCTTCAAGGAGTAGATCTAGAGGAGATAAAAAAATATTCAGAGGAAAAATGTTCTAAATTCTTATTAAAGATTTCCTTAGTTAGTGAAGCTCTTTTATGCTTACCTCAAACTGTTATTATTGACATGAAAGACGGTGCATCTGGTGCAGGCCTTGAATTTGCCCTTGCTGCCGATATTAGATTTGCCAATATCAATGCAAAATATAAATTTAATTATTTATCTCAGGGGTTAGTTCCTGCTGCTGGGTTATTTTCATTTTTAAGACCACTTCTTAATCAAAACATTTTGAGATCACTTCTTCTTAGTGAAAAAGAATTTAGTAATAATGAACTAACTTCATTAGGCAGTACAACGGAAATAAATTCAACAATTCAGGAACTACTTCAGACAATTGTTGAGCAATCTCCTATATCAAGAATTCAAACCAAACTAGGTTTACAAAATAATCAAAAAGATATTCAGGATAAAATACTAAATGCAGTATTGTTTACTGGTGACTACAAACAAAAAGATGTTTATATGAATACAACCGTCTATAAAGAAAAAATAAGGGAAATAAATTAAAAATTAATAAGTAGTCTGATTTCTTGTGAAGGTAAATATTGTTTTACTTTTGAGAAATCGCGCGTAATTCCCATTAGGAATCCACCTCCACCGGCGCCACATAATTTAAAATAATAATTATTAGAATTAATACCGTCCATCCAACTAGTTCTATATAAAGTAGGTATCATAGGAGAAAAGTGCTCATGCTGAAATGAAGATAAATTTTTAAAGTTTTCATATAATTTCTCAACATCAGCAGACAAAAAATTCTCAATACATTTATTAGTTATCTGAGAAAGTTCATTTTCACATAACAGATCAAAAGATTTTGTAGTGCATTTTTCTAAAAATAAATTTACTAAGGGTTCAGTTTTACGAGAGCGTTTTGTATTTATCAAAAAGATTCCACCTTTCCCTTTTTTAAACTGTGGAATATAGACAGGACCAAGTTCAAGTTTATTTTTAATTAAAATAGGTGAATTTAAAAAACTAATAAGCGGATCAACCCCAGAACTTGAACCATGAAAATGTGATTCCATTTGCGAAAAAATACTTTTCAACTTTTTTATATCCAGATTTTCACTATTTTCTTGGTGGTATCTCGAAAAAATTGCGGCAACTAAGGCTCCTGAACTACCCACTCCATATCCTTGTGGGATTGAAGAATCAAAATATAACCCCTGTGATATGTCGAATTCAAATGATGATAAATCAAATTGAAACAAAAGAGAGCTAGATTCATATAATTGTTTAAGATAAAGCGAAAATGCTTTTAACTCAGGATCTATAGCAACCGTATTGTCTCTTCTAAATGCTAAATTACCTTCAAATAAAGCATAAGGAATAGAAAGCGCTTGAGAATTCTTAATAACACTATATTCTCCAAACAAAAGAATTTTTGAACAAAAAGAAGTTCTTGCATCCATTTTAAATGGCCCTCGGCCCATCACCTATTTTATCATGAATAACTTTTTTATTTTTCCATAAGTCATTATTGATATAATTCTGGATGATTACTTTGTATCTTTCTGGATATAGGAGATGAATATTGGGACCAGCATCGATGGTAAAAGTTATTGGAATATTATTTTGTAATCTCCATTCTTTCACTTTTAAAATCACCTCTAAAGACTCTGGTTTTAAGAGGATTACTGAAGGTGTCGAAGTCATCATTAAAGCATGTAAAGATAAGGCCTCATTTTCTACAATTTCAGAAAAATTCAGAAAATTATCATTTTTCATAATGGAAAGTAACTTTACTAAGTTATTTTCAGCTTGATTATAACGAATTTCATTGTATGGATGATTTTCCATCAGACCATGTCCGGCACTGCTCGAAACAATTTTTTCAGTTTCATCAATTATTAAAATAGAATCACATAAAGTTAAATAAAGTGGATGAATATCATTATATGGAACTGCAAACGTATTCTCTTTTTTCCAAAGTCCAAAATTTGGAACGACCGATCTACAGGCAGATCCAGAAGCAAGCCTTGCATACGATGAGGCCTTTTCTAAAAAATTATCATGTGTTGTATTTTTATAATTAGTAATGAGTTCATCAAGACTTAATAGACAAAGTGCCAAGGCACTCATTGACGATGCAGACGATGCTATACCAGATGAATGAGGGAATGTATTACTTGATTCTATTGTTAATTTAGAAGTATTAAGCCACGGAAAATCCTTAAGTATTGTAGTTAAAAAGTTGTATATCTTTTTTTTAAATTTTTCATTTTGATTATTTTCAAAAATAAATTCTAGGCTAAGTCCATTTATTGATTCTTCACGCTTGATAGACATTTTCGTATAAGATTTACTTAATGTTAAGCTAATCGACGAATTCATAGGCATTTGTACAGGACGTTTTCCCCAATATTTAATTAAGGCAATATTTGATGGTGATGTCCATGATACTTGTAATATTTTATCCATACTAATGAAGAGTGTTGTTGTTTATATAGGGCTTAGAAATGCTTTCAACATCAAATTCAATGGGTGCCGAAATTAAATCATCATAACGATATAGAATATCTAAACCTAATTTTGAGAAATATTTTTTAACATCATTAAATTCTAAATCGGTTGCAACTAGTGAAAAGTCTCCTCCCCAGGCCCCAAGTGACTTTATAGCTCCATTGAAATCGCTAAAACGAGCATTTTTAACTGGCTCCATATTTAGATTTAAACCAACAAGTAATTCATGTTCTGTTATCGCATCTTGAAAATCTTTAAGTGTTTGTGATTTTAACATTTTTTCAGTCAGTGCAGACACAGCACTAATAATATTTTGAGAGATCGGGCGATTTTTTATATATTTTTTTACAGCATCACGTGAATTTTGTTTATTCCCTAAATAAAGAAAATAAATATTGTCTTTAAATACTGGATGAAAATTAACTGGTGACCAATTAGGTCCTGACGAAAGTTTTTTGTATATAATTGGCCCATCGGATTGTGCGCAAGCAATATCATACCCAGATCCACCTTGGGTTTTAAACAAAAGCTCAAAAGGAGAAACATAGGCCCATTGGGCTATGTTATATGTAAGTGAGGAACTGCTTCCTAATCCAAAATTTAGTGGAAAACCTAAGTGTGTTTCAACTTTTACATCTACATCATCTCTCAAAAAATGTGGATTTTGAGTACGGGCCTGTTTAAGAATTTTTTGCAACATCAGAGCATCTATCGATGGATTTTCATCCAAACAATTAAAATGCCAGAATTCAAATTTACTATCAAACCAACATTCCCCATGAACATCATAAGATTTCCATGAAAGAGTCGGAGAAAATGAGGGAGCATATTTTACAGCTAAGGATTGCCCAATTTTAGTTGGTAATGCAAGGGCATCAGCTCCATCTAAAACAAAATACTCTCCTGAGAGAAGTAATTTACCATGACCAAAAAAGTATTGATCTTTTTCTATCACTGGAATTTTAAGTTCATTATTTAATTGATTTAAATTTGTTTCATTCATTATTGGTAATTCCTTATAGAAATTATATATTCTCTGACTGATTGAAATGAAATTATCTCATTTGAAAAATATTCTTTGGCTTTTTCTCTTTCGTTATCCGAACTCTCTAGATGATTTAAGATATTCATTAAGTGCATTTTCATATGTCCTTTCTGTATACCTGAAGTGACCAGAGATCTTATTGCAGCAAAGTTTTGGGCCAGGCCAATCGAGGCTATAATTCTCATTAAGTCATGGGCGCTTGGTCTTCCTAATATATCCAATGCTAATTTGGCCATAGGATGTAGTGAAGTTAATCCACCAACAGTTCCAATAGCAATTGGAAGATCTAAGCTAAATTTAAATTTATTATTTTGTATTTCGACATTACTTAATCCACGATATTGTCCATCTCGGGCGGCATAGGTATGAACACCTGCTTCTACAGCTCGAAAATCATTTCCAGTTGCCAAAACAACTGCATCTACACCATTCATGATTCCCTTATTATGAGTTGTGGCACGTGAAACATCAATTTTTGAAATCCTAATAGCTCTTGCAAATTTATCCGCAAATTCTTCTGGAGTCATTCCCAAGCTAGGATCGGCCAATTCTGAAATATCACATTCTACAGAACATCTTACTAAACACTCAGGCGTATAATTAGACAATATAGACATTATAACTTGAATTTCTTGTTCTCTTTCAGAAAAGCTTTTTTCAATTTTTGCCAAAAATTTAAATTTCTGACCAAGTAATTCTAATATGGAATTGATAAAGTTTGCACCCATCGCATCACAGGTTTCAAACTCTCCATGCAATTGATAATACCCTTTCTCATCCATGGTCCTATCAATCAGAGTGAGACTTAATAATCCCCCTCCTCTTTTGTTCATATTGGTGGATAATATTCCAACAGTATCTATGAGGTCATTTTTAACTTTATTAAAAAAACTAAGGAGCTTAGCACTTTCTCCATCCCATATAAAATGAACCTGTCCGTTTTTTTTAGTTGAGATAATTTCAGTATGAAATCCCCCTCTTGTTAGCCAGAAATTAGCTGACTTAGAACTTGCAGCGACTACAGAACTTTCTTCGATAACCATTGGAACACAATAAATAGTTTGATCAATTAACATATTAGGCACAACACCTAACGGAAAATAGAAATTACTTAATGTATTTTCACTAAATTCATCAATTGTTCGTTGGAGATTTTCATCTGCATGCCAAAATCTTTTCAACTGATTTTTAGCTTGATTTTCGCCACCCAAAAAGTTTTCAACGATATAATTAACTTTTTCAAGTTTTGAAAATTTAGAGAACCCTTGAACTGATTTCATTATAAATAACTCTCTTTAATCGTTAAAAATGCATTTGCCATTTTTAGCCCATCAATTTCATTTTGAACAAAAGATTTTAGAACAGAATAATCCTCTGCATGGACTAAAAAGTTTTTTGCCTGTCCAATAACTGAATTATTTTTTGATTTTTTACTTAAGTAAAATCCATCTAAAAAATTTCTAACTCCACCCGAAATAATGATATCAATGGGAAATTTACTATAATATTGATTAAGAATTTCAATCATTTCTAGACCGGAGTGCCCTATTGTAGTCAGAGGATCGAGATTATGTGCCGCCTTAGTGTTTCTTAACATTTCAATTCTTGAAAAATTAGTTCCGCCAAATCCTGCTAGCTCAATTCCAGTAATTGGTAATGCCAGCAAGGCCTTAAGGCTTTGAGGCCCCATTCCTTGACCAACTTCTTTAATAATTACTTTAACATTAGTTAATTTTAAAAAAGTTTGAATCGTTTCAATAGGTGGCCTTGATATAACATCACCTTCATTTTGAAGATATTCCTGCAAGGGATTAATATGAATAATTAAACCATCAACCAATAGTTTTTCCATCATATTAAAAATTTTGTCTGTTGAATTATTTAGAACAGCTTTTTCGATTTGAGCTATTCCTAAATTAGCAAAGAGAGGTAAATCAGGGCCAATCATTTTTCTTAAATTAAAATCTTCAAAATAATTATCGCTCTCTAGTAACGAACGACATGACCCGAGCCCCATACCAAGACCAAACTCTTGGCAAACCCTAGCAAGGTTATGATTAAGTAAATTTGCCTTTGATGTTCCACCAGTCATACTGGAAACCCATAAAGGTGCATTAAGTTTTTTACCAAAAATTGTTGTTTTTAAATTATTGTGGGTTGGGTGTGCAGCTAAAAGAGGTTCGTAATTAAATCTACCATCAAGATCCAAAATATTTTTTTGGGCCTTTAAGGTTAAGTCAATATGGTCGAGCTTTCTTTGTTCTTGCATAATATTTACTTCAATTTTACGATTTTTAGCTAAGCGCAGATTTAACACGCCGAAGAGAAAACGTCATGTAATTTATAGAGATAATACGATATTACACACTATATAAGCTACTGAAACTGTTAAGAAACAACTAAAACGAATTCTTGTTTAAACTCAGTTAGTTTACTTAAAAGTTGATCAGGAGACCCTAATAGAAGTAATTCCGAGGTTTCTCCCAATGAAAGTGCCAAAAAAAGCTCCTTCTTCTCTTTTGTAGTCCAAACTTCTTTAAATTCTTCCAACAATCTTTTAAGTCGATAAGGAGTGTCCATTAAAATACTTGTTTCAGTGCGATGCAGTACGTTTTTTATAGTTTTCATGCGCTCTGCGCTGTCTTTAGGAATAAATCCTTCAAAGATAAATCTATCATGCCTTAATCCAGATAATGCTAATGCGAGAATCACAGAATTAAAAAATGGAGTAGCTGTTACGCAAATATTATTTTTATGACATGCATATACCAATTCCCTTCCAGGATCACAAAATGCAGGCAATCCCCCATCACTCATCATGAAAACATTTTTTCCGGCCTTAAGTTCCTTGAGTAAGTGCTCCTGGGCTTCAACCTTAGTATGTTCATTGTATAAGACAAAAGATTCAATAATTTCTCGAGGTAGCTTAAAATTAATCCATCTCTGGCGACCCGGTTTTGCGTCTTCCACAACAAAAAGCGAATTCTCTCGATTTAGAGTCGCAGCTGTATTAAGAAGGTGAAATGCTTGTTGATCTAGTTCACCTTTTTCGCTAATAGGTGTAGGTATAAGAGTGAGTGTGCCATTTTTCATTTTGGCATCTTATCAGAATAAAAAAGGAATTACAGTGTCTCAAAAAAATATTTTTTTTCTAACTTTTCCAATTGGGCTTGAAAATATAGGAGAATCTGAATTAGAACTAAAATGGCCTCTACATTTTAAGGATTTAGAGTATACCATTATAAATAGAGTTATGGGCGGGATAGAAATTGAATGTCCCATTGAAATAGGCTTTTTACTCAATAATATTTTAAAATGTCCATCACGAATTCTGATGAGACTCCACTCATTTAAATGTCGGGATGTTCCAAAACTTTTTCAAAAAACGTCAAAATTTAATTGGTCACCTTATCTTCTAAATACGACACCCAAGGTACATATTGCAGCGTCTGAATCACGATTATTTGATTCAAGGAAAATAGAAAAGGCCTTTCACGATGGGGTCAAAGAATTTTACCGGCACCAGCCTATGAAAAAAAAATATCAAGAGCAAAGTACTACTAATTCAACTAATCCAGAAATTTTTATTCGTTTTGAAAATGATACCTGCACATTTAGTTTAGATACCACAGGAGAGCTTTTACATAAGCGCGGAGAAAAGCTTCTCATTGGCCATGCCCCCATTCGTGAAAGCTTGGCCAGTCTACTTTTATTAATATTAGAAGGAAATCAAGAGGCTACGCTAGTAGATCCAATGTGTGGGTCGGGAACATTTTTATTAGAGGCCCATGATTTTTATAAAATAAATAAGGCACGTCATTTTTCTTATATGCTCACTCCATTTTTTCAAGAATTAAAAACTCCGTTAGTATATCCTCTTGATCAAGAACAAAATTTATTCAAATTTTTATTTGGATTTGACAATGATCCAACTATAATAGCTGAAGCTATTATAAATAGTGGATTAAGAAAAATATCTTTTTCAAAACAAGATATTTTTGAAAGTGAACCGTTAAATATCTATGCTGATATTGCGATAGTCAACCCCCCGTATGGCAAAAGAGTTGGAAATAAAGAGGACATTGACATTCATTATTATCTTAAAATATTACAGGCCATAAGAGCAAAGTATGAATCTAAAAAAATAGGCATCATCATTCCTCAAGAATACAGTCTACGTAATACAAAAAAAATAAAAATTGTAAAATCAATACCATTTAAAAACGGAGGAATTCCTGTTGTATTTTACGTAGTTGAACTAGAATAATAAATTTGGGATTTCACTGTCACCCCATTAATATAAGTACAAATAACAACATCTCCTTCTATTACACTACGAAGTTTATCCCCTAACGAATTTTTCAGAGAAAAATTCTGCAAGGTTTTCTCTTTGCCCTCAGGTGTAATAATTTTCAAAATACTTGTTTCTGACAATGTTAAACTGGGTGCTTTAACTAAGACGGCAAGCCCTTTATCTCTTTCGACGTCAACGACTACACCTAAAAAATTTAAATCTTTTCTATTGGTTTTTTTATTCTTAAGTTTTGCAAATAAGACATCTGTTTTATTGATTTGATAAAAACCTTTTATCAGTGGTCGCGGTCCTTGGTAGTTAAGTAAATCATCAAGCTGGTTAATCGAATGATCAAATCTAAGATCAAGACGAGCATGGGCCACTCCCATCTCTTTTATTTCGTCTAGATTTTCTATTAAAGATAAGTCTTTTACGTTAAACATAAAAGTCCCATGAGTATTTTCAATAATGGGAAATCCTGAATGTGGGCTTTCTTCACTAGTCCCAAATGCTTCAATATATTTTTTTACTCCCTCTTCCTTTTCAAGAGGTGATAATAATTTTCGTGGACTATAAAAAAGAAGAATTCTTCCAAAGACTAAAATTTCAATCGGTGTTTTTAAGGATGTTGCATAATGAGCGATATGTTCTTTTGAGAGTTCGTTAGATAAGACCAATCTATCGAGCTGACTTCCTAGATATTCCTCCCATTTCATAAGAGCAATCAAGTTATGATTACCCGTTTCCAAGATTAATTGAATAGGTAACCAAGAATACTTATTTTTTATAAAATAAACTATCCCCGGGTCTTGTAAGCGAATACCAGAGAAATCATGCAGTGGAATTTTTAGAAAAATATCCATTGCTCGAGTTAAAGTATTCTCTGGAAAGAGTACATCCCACTCAAGAATTGAGCGACATTTGTTCTTAATAATTAGTTGATTCATAAGTAATAATGAATCCAAGTCATTTTGATGAAATCTTGATAGTTCTTTACAGGAAATAATAATTTCATTAATTCCATGAGATATTAATTTCTCTACTTGTTCAATAGTTTCAGCATAACTAATTAATTGCATGTTTCTTTCCTGATTATATTCCAAGGAAGTGCATGAGGATGGTAAGGTATTTTTACAACTGTACCAGGCTTTGTTTTTACAATATGTGTACCAGAAAGAGTTTCAATAAAATCTACTTTATAATCTTGAATTGACTCATTAAAAGGCATCAACTCTAAAATATCACCAGGATAAAAAGCACTTTTCACATCAAGCAAAATATGGAGATCTTTGACAACTTCCAAGATAATTCCGCAGACGACATACTCATGTTCATCGTGTTGTCTCTCATCATAGATGGAATCACTACCTGCGTATTGATCCAAGCTACCAGTTGTATAATCGCGATGTGAAATTTTACGTAGTTCTTTTTCCCAAAGTAGCATATCACTGGTCAAAAAATTTCCATGAATTTTATAATATTTGAGGGCATCTGAATAAACTTTAGAAATGGTACCGGCATAATGATGACTTTTATTACGGCCTTCAACTTTTAGTGAATCAATTCCAGCATCAATAAATTCTTCAATTAATCGAATGCCTTCTAAATCTTTCGAACTCATAAAAAAAGTTTTTAAATCTTTCTCTTTCTCAAAATCTATAGAGTATTCGAAACGACATGATTGTGCACACCCACCTCTATTACTATCTCGACCTTGGGTATAATTAGAAATTACACAATTGCCCGAATAAGACATACACATCGAACCATGAATAAACATTTCTATTTCAAGGCCGGTAGCTTCTTTAATTTTTTTTGCTTCTTGAATTGTAACTTCACGGCCCAGAACAATTCGCGAAACTCCCATCTCTTTCCAAAATAAAGCAGCATTACTATTAAGACAGCTGGCCTGAGTAGAGAGGTGGATAATAAGTTTAGAATATTTTTGAATAGTAGCAATTACTCCTAGGTCTGAAACGATAACGGCGTCTACTTTTAAAGTTTCAAGTAATTCCAAAAAGGGTGGTAATTCTTGAAGATCCTTATCATGTAAAAAACTATTGAGAACAACATAAACTTTACAACCTCGCAGGTGTGCAAACTGAACCCCTTCAGCTAATTCATCCGTAGTAAAATTGTCAGATGCTTGCCTCAGACCAAACTTCTGGCCTCCTAGATAAACAGCATTAGCACCGTAGAGTACTGCTACTTTTAGTTTTTCAAGGCTGCCGGCCGGAGAAAGTAATTCAGAAGTCCAATGGGTCATAATATCCTCACTCTTTTAGATATCAAATTTATTTTATACAATCAAAGTATATGCTTAAAAAATTCTTAATATTTTTCTTAGTAATCATTATTTCCGGTATAGGACTTAATTATTACTTTTTTCAAACCAAGAGATCGATGATCAGGCCATACCCATATGCTATAAGTGATTATAAGGTCGATAACGTGGATTTAGCGGAAAACGCTAAAATATTACTTATTGGCGATCAAATGGCCACAGCACTGTATAAACATATAGGTGATCTAGAAAAAGTTACACAATTACCAGTTTTTAATTGGGCATCCCCACATGAGGGCCTTCATCGAACACTTTATAAACTAAAGCTTCTCAAACATTTTCCTAAAATAATTATTTACCATGGTGCTTCTGAAGAACTATATGAAAAAAAATTTATTGTCGCCGATAAAGCAAAAATTGAACAAAACTTTGCGATGTTTGATAATGACAAAATTATTTCGTTAATTATTACATTTCCAATATTATCTAAATATTTTTATAAAAAAATTCATTATGTAGATTTAACAAAGATGGAAGAAAACAATGAGATTAATTCCGCTGAAGATAAGCTCAATATAAAACATCTTTCATTTCAAATCTTTAATCAAGAATTAAGAGAACTTATTGATTTAGCAAAGCGGAATAAAAGTAAATTAATTTTTATTACCACTCCTATTAATAATAATATTCCTCCCAAAGAAGTATGTGCGCATGCCAACACTCCAACAATTCAAATCGTACAGTCTGATATTCAAAAACTTATAGATGAGGGAAAATTTAAAGAGGCATTTAGTGCAGCAAAAAATCTATCTGACATTACAACAGCTAATGCTTTATCATTTTACTTATTAGGTGTAAGTGCTCGAGGAATAGGTAACCAAAAAGCGGCCAGAGAAGCATTTCAAAAAGCAGCTGTATTTGATTGTAAAAACTGGAGAGGTAACGCTGTCTACAATTCAATTCTAACAAAAGAAGGTCAAAAAAACCAAATATTGGTTATAGATTTTGATCGTGTATTAGATTCAAATGAAAGCGCCGATGCATTATTTTTTGACGAAATAATTCCACAAAATATTTATTATAATGGCCTCGTCAAAGAACTTGGCGAAGCCATTAATATTATTTCTTCAGTATTTAAATAAGGCCTAATTCTTTTACAGCATCTCTTTCAGAACGTAATTCATCTAAAGTGATTTTAATTTTCTCACTAGCAAACTCACTATGTGTGATGCCTTCAACAATTTTTAATTTTCCATTATCAATTCGGCAAGGATAAGAAAAAATTAATCCTTTATCTACTCCATATTGACCTTCTGATGCTAATCCCGTTGAGAATGTTTCCCCGGCCGGAGTATCATGAGTCAGTGAATAAATTCCAGTTACGGCCGCATTAGCAGCAGAAGCTGCTGACGAAAGTCCACGCGCTTTAATGATCGCCGCGCCTCTTTTTTGAACTGTTGATAAAAAATCATTCTTAAGCCATTCATGATCAGTAATAACTTCATGAGCTGGTTTACCGTTAATAAGTGCATGGAAAAAATCTGGATATTGAGTAGCAGAATGATTACCCCAAATTGTCATTTGAGTTACGGCAGTTATGTCTACACCAGCTTTTTGAGCTAATTGTGTTCTAGCTCTTTTTTCATCAAGAGTTGTCATAGCGAAGAATCTATCTTGGGGTACACCTTTAGCAGCATTCATGCATATAAGTGCATTAGTATTACAAGGGTTACCTACAACAAAAACTCGAACATCTTTTGCAGCATGAGAGGCAATTGCTTGACCTTGTGAAGTAAAAATACCACCATTAATTTTTAATAGATCAGCTCTTTCCATCCCATCTTTTCTTGGTACTGAACCAACAAGCACGGCCCAGTTAACATCTTTAAATCCTACAGCATAATCACTTGTGCAGGTAATTTTTTTAAGTAAAGGAAATGCACAGTCGTCTAATTCCATTGCAACACCTTTAAGCGCTCCTAATGCAACTTCAAGTTCAATTAATTGCAATTCAACTTCTGTATCTGCACCAAACATTTGACCTGATGCAATTCTAAAAAGTATTGCGTATCCAATTTGACCTGCGGCTCCAGTTACAGCAACTTTCATGCGTTTTTTTGCATTCATACAACTCTCCAATAAAATATTTAAAAATACAGCTAAATCATGGCCAAAAGTAATGAATTAGTAAATAATCTCTTTGTTGTTTTATCGTTATTAGAAGGAATAAGCATGACAGATCGGCCATCAACTCCAAACAAACCTGCGCAGAAGCCTGGGCAGAATAGTGCTCGCAGAAATAATTCACGTCGGAGATACCCAAATAAAAATCAAGGCTCAGGTAAACCGAATAACCCTAACCAACAAAATGCAAACCCTAATCCTAACCAAAGACAAGATAATAAAATGCCTTTAGTAGATCGTATTTATGAGAAATATCAAAATTTACTGGAGCAACATCTAATTGCAAGACGAAAATTTCATGATTTATTTTACAGAGCTGATCTACCTCAAAAAAATAAACTAGAAAGACTTTTTTATTCTTCAATTAAAGAGATAAGAGATTTTGAAGCTAGACTCAATCCAGTTGAAAGAGAATTGTTTGAAAAAAGAAATAATGGACTGACTTTAGACCTCACCTATTCATCGCTGAATGCTGAGGCCCTTGAAGCATCATCACAACCTATAAGCCTTGAACCAAGCGATCCTCATTACATGCAATCACAAAAAAATGCTTCATATTCTGATGACAGTGAAGAAAGCGTTGGCTGCAAAGCTGATTATGAAAAATATAAAATGAGCCACTAAGAATTTATCGTTGCTTCCGCTGTATCTACTGCAATATTTTTCTTAACTTGAGTTTTATTAAAAAAATTAGTAAGAGTTTCTTCATGATCTTTAAGGATGGCTGTTTTAATATCGTGAGGAAGTATATCCAAAACTTCAGAAATTTTTTTCATCATTTTAAGTGGAACATTACATAGTCCCCTTTCAACGTTAGAAATAAATTGTCCATTCTTATACCCTAAAAGTAGAGAAAGATCAGACTGTGAATAATTTTTTGGGTGATTAATTCGTTTAGTTCGGATGAGAAAAGCAATGTTTTTAAATGATCGCATAAAATTAAAAATCCTCCTGATTAATTTCATTAAGGGATTTTTATTATATCATTTTTTAATATATTAAATGTAATTATTATTTAATTATTTTAAAAAATTACAAAGGTAAATAGAACATGAAAATTGTCAGTTGGAATGTGAACGGTTTGCGCGCCATCGCTAATAAAAATTTCAATAATTGGAGCGATAAACTTAAGCCCGACGTGATCGCTCTTCAAGAAATCAAGGCTCATCACACAGATGTTGAGCAACTTGTTCAAACTTGGAGTAGTGAATATAATACTTACTTGTATCCAGCAGAGAAAAAAGGCTATTCCGGAACAGCTTTACTCATTAGAAAAAAACATAAAACAAATATTACGTTAGGAATAAACAGTAAAGAATTTGATACTGAAGGTAGATTAATTACTGCTGAATTTGATTCTTTTATTTTACTAAATGGTTATTTTCCAAATGGTCAACGTGATCATGCTCGAGTTGAATATAAATTAGAATTTTCAAAAAAAGTTTTACAATTGGCACTTAAATTAAAGGCCGAGACTAAAAAAGATATTATCATCACTGGAGATTTTAATACTGCTCATAAGGAAATAGATCTTGCAAATCCAAAATCTAATATTAACTCTACAGGTTTTTTACCAATTGAAAGAGAATTTATTGATGAATTAATAAATAATAAATTTCTCGATGTTTTTCGTTGTTTTTATCCAGAAAAAAAAGATGAGTACACATGGTGGACATATCGAAGTAATTGCAGAGAACGAAATATTGGGTGGCGATTAGATTATTTTTTTGTAAACGAAGAATTTATACCAAAAATAAAATCGATTACGCATCAACATGAGATTTTAGGCAGCGATCATTGCCCGGTACTTTTAGAGTTACGAGAATAAACAAGTTCTCCATGATGAAAAGTTTTTTGGACTATTTCAGTTGAGGTTGTTCGATCCTTATAGATAGGTTTGATAATTGACTCGATTATATCTTCAGAGCTTTCACCCGTTTTCTTTTTAGGTGCTTTAACGACAATAAAATTTGCAATTTTATTTTTCCCTATACTGCCTAAAGTTTTATCCAACTCTAAAATTTTTGCACCACTTAAAGTCGCTCTATAGAAGGCCTTAACATAAGTGGCCCCTACTAACTTTGCCTTTTTGTTTTGTTCAACAAAACTTCTCATCACATCAAACATAGATAAATAAGGGCCGCCTCCAATATCTGAACCAAGGGCCCAAGGAATTTTATTTTTTTCAATAAGTTTAAAATTAAAAAGGCCTGAACCTAAACCAAATTCTTTAATTGGAGCGTTTGAAGTAGGACAATGGGCAATTGCGGTGCGAGTTTTTCTTAGTAAAGTTAACTCATCTTTTGAAAGATATATCCCGTGCCCCATAATCGTTTTGGGAGATAAAATACCACATTTATGGTAAATTTCTGTATAGCTTTTAACTTTTTCAAATCCTTTTATCTTTTTATAAATACTTTTAACAAAATCTATTTCACCTTCAGTCTCGCTTAAATGTGTCTGAATAAAACTCTTATTTTTCTTAGCAATTGAAGCGGACTTCTTCATAACATATGGAGAAGTTGTAATTGCAAATCGAGGCGTAACTGCATACTTGCTCTTAAATCTTGTTGATAATTTGAAAACAGTATCAATTGCATTTTTTTCTGATTGTACAAGATATTTTGGAGAATTCATTGTCATCAAAACATTGCCAATGATAAAATCGCCTTTAAATTCTTTTAGTGCTAGACCAACAGTATGAGGATGAATAGAGGCATAACAAGCACCACCTAATGTCCCAACTGCTAACAGTTCTTGTCCAAACTTTTCTACTTTCCTTTTTGTATATTCGATAGATTTAAATTTAGCTTCATATGGCCAAGTATACTGTGATAACCATTCTAGCAGTGAATCCTTGGGCATTAAGCGGACATCGTCTTGTACCCAATGAAAATGCATATCAAAAAATGATGGCATAATTATAGAACCGCTAAAATTTATTAATTGTGCATTCTTATCTTGATATTTTTTTAAAATTTTAAAACTAGTCCCTTTATCAATAAATATATTATTATTGACAACAAGTGCACCATCTCGAACAAATTCACATTTTGTATCGGATATTGGATTTAGGTAGGAACATATATAGATTTTTATCATTTTACTTAAACGCCTGTGAGTAAGTCACATAACCGGCGACACGCCCTACTTCATCAACTACTTTTAATTGTAATACAGCTCCATCCGGATTTTTTGTTGGTGAATAACCAACTCCTACAAAGCCGCCTACAGTATCATGTCCAGCGCTAGTGGTAAAGATTGAATCCCCTGTATTAAATGTTCTTTTAACATCGTAAGTAATACGTTGCCCTTGAGCTTGATTTACAGCTAGAGTTACATATTCTTTTCTAGCATTATTTTCACCACCCGCTGGCTCAAAGAAATCCATCACCATTGCCTGAGTTCGAGGAACTCCACCAGATGATCTAGTGTCTGAAACGCTGCCGTTGATTCCCAGAGCGGTTCCAACGGTTACACTGACAGGAACAGTAACAGTTTGACTTTTAAATTTGCCATCGATAGTTGTGGCCACATTATAACGAATAAGGGCATTTTGGGTTTGATCTGCTCCAGTAACAACACTAATGTCTACATTATTTCCTTTTGCCAATGACGTTGAGGCCGTTCCTGTAACTGTGGCAGCCCCCCCCAAACTTACACCTGCCTCACCATTAAAAAGATGGACGTCAGTAGGAAGGAATTTAAGAACTCCATGACTTTTTATGACTTCAGCTTGCAAAGATCCACTATAATGACCTTCAAGTCCATCTGCCGTCTTAGAAGGCGCATGAATAGCAGTTTGAGTTGGAACCGAGGGTGCTGCAAGCATTATTGATTCTGGAGTTTCAGCAAGATCTGGTAAATTTACTCTACTCTTTGCAATTTTGTTAGGCGTATATTCAAAATATTTAAAACTCGCTTTCCCCTCTCTATCAACGATAACTTGTACGACATGATTTGCTCCATCTCGATAAAAATAACTTGCTGACTTTAAATCAGCTCTTGCATAAGTCATGTGAGTCACCGAGGAGTATTTACTAAGAATTCCTCCGGCAACTTCAATTAGACCGCCATCTAGAATTTTTTTCTCATATCGTTCATCATAACTTTGGTATATATTTTTACAACTCTCTCCAGTACTAGTTGAAATTTGAGCTTGTGCATATTGCAATTGCAGATCACCTACCGGCTGAAGTGAACCAGCATTTGGCAAAGATTTTAAGATCGGTAAAATGCTAGAAAGCAAAGCATAAGGCGCTGGACAATGAGTACATGGAGCAATATCAGCTTGCTTCTTGTTATATTCTCTATAGCTCATACCAGGATTTGCAGTTTGCCACTCTGAATACTTTACTTGATCTAGGTCCCAACGAGTTTGATCATCTGCTGATAAACCGACTCCAGCAAATGCATTGAGATTACTAAAAAGAAAGGCCATAATAAATAATATTAATGTTTTCATATTAACGTTATCGGAATTAAAATATAATACTTATGTGTAGGACTTAACTATGGCAAATTTTTCCCTTCAACCTTTTCGCCCTATCTTAAATCGCGATTTTCAATTCACAGCAGAAATAAATCAAAATATTCATTCAATTTTTATAAGTTTTCTCATTACTGGAGAACTCAAATCAATTAATTTTGATCCTCCAACACCTGCAAAAGAACGGGTGATAAAATTATGGGAAAAAACTTGTTTTGAATTATTTCTAAAAAATAATCGAGATGAATATCTTGAATTTAATTTTTCACCGCGATTTGAGTGGAATTGCTTTTACTTCAAACAAAAAGGCGATCAGTTATCTGAATGGGAAAAAATGCAACAACCTAAAATAGACATACTTCTAAGTTTAAATAAATTTTTTCTTGTAGCTGAAGTTAAAAAAGAATTTTTTCCAGTAAATTTTCAAACTGATAATATGACTGCCGGAATCTCATCTGTATTAAAAAATTACGATGATCAGTTGACCTATTGGGCCTTAAGCCATGAAGACTCAAAACCCAACTTTCACAATTTCGATTCTTTTAAATATAAGTTTTAACGGCCAGGGTAAACTCTTTTTCAGAAATTTTACTGATAAGCCCCGTTACCAAAAATTCCTGAAAACAACTACTTAAAAGTTTTTTTCCCATATCATCCATAATAATCGTATAGGATTTATCATCTGTTTTAAACTCTATAGAAGTGACCTTACCTTCAGGGGAACGCTCTTTAGGTCTAATTGTTCCAGAGAGTTGAACTAATTTATCTTTATAAAAATAATAGCTATCTCTATCGAAACCTGGGGAGTCAGATTTATTTTTTTTACCAGACTTGGACTTACCACCCTCTTCATCCTCATCTCCGTCATCATCAAATGAGTCATCATCGCCCGAATCATCACTTAACCCTAATTCATCATCTAAGTCTTCTAAATCGTCTTTTATTCCACCCATTAACATCTCTCCTAAGTATTTAGTATCTTAAATTTTTAAGAAAATTCATCAGAAAATCAACCTTTTTGTTTAATAATAAGATAATATACTAATTATCAACTACTCAAAGGAAAAGTTATGGGTATATTTAAGCAATTTTTACTGATTGGTCTATTGATATCATCATTTGGAGTAAGAAGTATTAACGCCCAAGAAGAAGGTACAATCCCCGAGTCGGATTCAGCTCCAGCAACTTTCCTACCTTCAGATGCCGCTTCCCCTTCTCCAGTTATCATAGATGAAAGTGACTCTTCAGGAGTTTCAGACGCATCTTCAGATGATTATGATAATTAATTATTTTCTTAAATAAAATTACGTTTTTTCTAGACAGACTCTAAACAAATCGCAAATATTCTATATATTTAATTTTTGGAATATTACAAAGAGTTGCTGTGTATATAGAATCTGATGTTTTAAAAGAATTACCTCAATTTGAAGAATTTTTTAATCGAATGGGTTTCAAAAGAATCGATGGTTCAGTTTATGGACTATTGGTCTTGGCCGAACGCCCACTTACTTCGGAAGAAATTGAAGATAAACTTGAACTTTCGCAAAGTGCGGTATCACTGTCTCTAAAAACACTTACACAATTTGGCGCCATCATCACACGAGATTCCAGAGAAACAAAAGCTAAACTACATACGGCCAAAGAAGATTCATTATCAATAGTGGCTTCTGTTTTTAGAAAAAGAGAAGAAGAATATATTTCTGATTTAAAAAAAATGGCAAAAAGAGTCTATGAAAATTCACATGTTGAAAATCATAGTAAAAGAAGATTAAGAATGCAGTCTATAATTTCAACATGTGAAATTGCAGAATCAGTGATGAATTTTGTCATTACAATTTCTGAAAATCCCCATTGTGAAGAAGTTATAAAAAGATTTCCAAGAACTCTAGATATCCTTTCACAAACGACAGTGCCTCTAGTTGATCTTACTCAAAAAATAAAAAATAATTTTAAAGGATTTTTATAATGAAAACTGCTCAGCAAAGAATCGTTATCACAGGTATCGGCTTAACTTCCCCAATGGGCAATTCGCTTACAGAATTCAGAGAGGGTTTGCTTAATGATGGTTCGGGCATTACCCATACGGAAATTCGACATATGGGCAAAGTAGCTGCAGGGCTTTGCACTTTTGATGAAACTAAATATCAATCAAAAAAAATGCGAAAACGAGGAACCCGTGCAGGTGCCATTTCTATCTATTGCGCGAATGAGGCGTTAGTTGATTCTAAAATAGACCTAGCGAAAACTGATAAAAATAGAGTCGGTGTTTATATAGGAATAACCGAGCATGGAAATGTAGAAACAGAAAATGAAATTCATGATTTATATAACTCCCATGCAATGGATACTTCATTTTGGTCTCATCATCATAATCCCAGAACTGTAGCTAATAATCCCGCAGGAGAAATTACACTTAATTTAGGAATTACCGGTCCTCATTATACGATTGGAGCAGCTTGCGCTGCTGGAAATCTTGGAATTATTCAAGGTGCTCAACAGCTTTTATTAGACGAAGTTGATATTGCATTCGCTGGAGGAATTTCTGAATCTACAGGAACCTTTGGTATTTTTGCAGCTTTTAAAGCACAAGGTGCACTTGGGCATCACGATGATCCAGCACTTGCCACAAGACCACTTGATATTAACAGAAACGGTATCGTGGTTTCCGAAGGTGGAGCTATTTATATGCTGGAACGTTTAAGTGACGCAAAAAAAAGAAATGCTAAAATATACGGTGAAATAATAGGCCATCATTCTAATAGTGATGCATCTGATTTTGTACTTCCAAATACTCAAAGACAAATTGAATGTATGCAACAGGCAATGAAGAAAGCAATGATAGAACCTGGTGAAATTGACATTGTAAATATGCATGCAACAGGAACAATTCAAGGAGATATTCAAGAATGTGAAGCTGTGGCAAGTGTATTTAATGAATTTAAAAATGTTTACGTCAATGCGACTAAGGGATTTATAGGACATGCAATGGGAGCGGCCGGGGCCCTCGAATTAGCAGGAAATATTCCAAGCTTCACAGATGGTTTTATTCATCCCTGTAAAAAAATTGAAAACCTAGACCCTGCTTGTAATATAAAAAATCTAGTCAATGGCGAAAAAAGATCACATGACGTAAATATTATCCTGAATAATTCATTTGGGATGCTTGGAATAAATTCAACATTAATTATTAAAAAATATAAGGAGTAAATAATGATTACTAATGAAGAAGTACGTACAAAAGTTCTTAATATAATTGCTGATATCGCATTAGATGATGATGTCTCGGGAATAAAAGATGAAGTGGCATTACGTGAGCAATTAGATTTAGATTCAATGGATTTTTTGGATATAGTTATGGAATTAAAAAAACGACATAAAATTGAAGTACCTCAGGAAGACTATGGAAAACTTGCAAGCATGCAATCCTGCGTAGAATATCTGGGCCCTAAATTTAATGCCTAAAGAAAATCATTACGATTGTATTATTATCGGCGCTGGGATGTCAGGTCTGGCCGCCGGTATTAGACTTTCCATGTTTCAAAAAAAAGTTTTAATAATTGAAAAACACTCAATAGCAGGTGGACTCAATTCATATTACCAACGTCAAAATCGAAAATTTGATGTTGGTCTGCATGCCTTGACTAATTTTGTAACTAAAGACGATCGGGGCAAACCTTTTAATAAATTGATGAAACAGCTTCGCATCCCCTATGCAGATTTCAAACTTTCTCCACAAAACTACTCTCTCATTAAATTCCCTAACCAGGAACTTAAATTCACAAACGACATAACTTATTTAACAGATGAGATAAGTAAGCTTTTCCCTAGTGAAATTGATGGCTTTCTCAAATTACTTCAATATATTAACGATTTCAACGAAGTAAATTTAGAAAATAAAACCATCATGGCAAAAGATGTTGTCCGTAATTTTATTAAAGAAAAATCATTACTAGAAATGATATTTTGTCCCCTGCTCATCTACGGAAGTGCTTGGGAAAACGACATGGACTTTTCACAATTTGTCGTAATGTTTAAAAGTATTTATCTCGAAGGATTTTCAAGACCAACCGGTGGTGTACGAACAATAATTGATCTTTTAAAAAGTAAATATCTTGGAGAAATTCGATACAAAACAGAAGTGACTAAAATAATTACTAAAAACAAAAAAATTATTGGTGTCGAAATTAATAATTCTGAAATCCTTTATGCTGATAAAATACTTTCAAGCATGGGACTACCTGAAACATTTGCAAAAGTTGATGGTGAGTCTGATTATCCAACTGGAAATCTTTCATTTACAGAAAGTATTCTCATTACAGATAAAAAGCCCAAAGATCTTGGAGTTGATGCAACTATTATTTTTACAAATGAGAGACCAGAATATCTTTATCAAAGACCAACTACTTTGATTGATAATAAAAGCGCAGTAGTATGCTTCCCTAATAACTTTCAAAATGATGATTACACAGAAGGCGTTCTGCGTGTTACTAATATTGCTAATTTTGATTTATGGATGACACTGTCTAGAGAAACAAATGAATATAAAGATCAAAAAGAGCATGTCTATCAGTCAGCTAAAAATATACTTCAAAAATGCGGAATAAAATCTGACTATGAAATTCTTTACAAAGATATATTTACACCCACAACTGTAAAAAAATACACCAATCATTTTCAAGGCGCAGTTTATGGATCGACGGTCAAAAGTCGAAATGGAACAACTCCAATTGATGGTTTATTTATCTGTGGTACAGACCAAGGATTTTTAGGGATTGTAGGATCAATGCTTTCTGGCATATCTATGGCCAATCTGCATATTTTGACAGAGGAAAATTCATGATTTTTAAAAACGTAGTCATTGAGTCATTTGCCTATGCACTTTCTGAGAAAGAATTAACAAGCACTGAAATAGAAAACATGCTTGCTCCTTTATATCAAAGATTAAAACTTCCTGAGGGAAGACTAGAACTAATGACTGGCATTCTTTCCCGTAGAATGTGGGAACCGGGTACATTTCCTAGTACTTTATCCACGCTCGCAGCAGAAAACCTTTTTTTAAAATCAAAAATAAATAGAAATCAAATTGATTTATTAATTCATGCCTCAGTTTGTCGTGATTTTCTAGAGCCCGCAACTGCATCAGTAGTACATGCGAATCTCAAACTTCCAGCTCATACTATGATTTTTGATTTATCTAATGCTTGTTTGGGTGTTATGAATTCTATAGTTGTAGCCGCCAATATGATTGAAAATGGACAAATCAAATCTGCACTTATTGTTTCTGGAGAAAATGCAGGTCCCTTACTATCAAATACAATAAATGAATTATTAACTAATCCATCAATTGATCGAAAAAATATGAAGCGATATATCGCTAATCTCACCATAGGTTCTGCTGCAACTGCGATTATGTTAACTCATAAACAAACCTCCCCTGATTCCCCAACAATCTTAGGTGGTGCTGTCGCAACCGACTCTAGCGCAAACCATCTCTGCCGTGGAGATGGAAATCCGCATTCTTTGATTATGGAGACAAACTCTGAAGAATTATTAAAATATGGTACAATATTAGCAAAATCAACTTGGGCGCAATGTAAAAACATTTTGTCATTAACTAATGAAGATTTCAGTTTAGTAATAACTCATCAGGTAGGTGTGGCCCACGAAAAATTATCACTTGAAGCTTTAGAACTCACTCAAAATAAAACTTTCAAAACTTATCCAACTCTCGGCAATACTGGATCAAGTGCATTACCTATCACTTTAATGAAGGCCTATGAATCAGGACATATTAAAGCAGGTGATAAAATTGCACTTCTTGGTATTGGCTCAGGATTAAGTTCAATTATGCTAGGTGTACAATGGTAAAAATTCCAACTGAATTAAAAAGTGAATATCCTTTTCATTCAAATTTTTTAAAAATAAAAAACAATAATTATCATTATATTGATGAGGGAACAGGAGATGTTCTATTAATGCTCCATGGAAATCCTACATGGTCATTTTTTTATAGGAACTTAGGAAAGTTTTTTTCAAAAAACTATAGAGTAATAGTTCCGGATCATATGGGATGCGGACTATCAGATAAACCACAGGACTTTAACTACACCCTTAATGAACATATCTCTAATATCGAAGTTCTAGTAAAAACATTAAATCTTACAAATATAACTTTAATTGTACATGATTGGGGTGGAGCGATTGGTATGGGATTGGCCACTAGACATCCGGAACTTATCAGAAAAATTGTTGTAATGAATACAGCTGCCTTTATCTCGACAGTGATACCCAAAAGAATAAATATTTTACGTAATCCTATAGGAGAGTGGGCAATCAGAATGTTTAATGGGTTTGCTTACCCTGCAACATTTATGTCAACGACAAAGAAACTTTCACCACTAATAAAAAAAGGTTTTATACTTCCCTATCATGACTTTCACTCACGTATTGCAACTGCTAAATTTGTCCAAGATATACCGATGAGTACAAATCATCCAAGCTACAAAGTGCTAGAAACAATAGAAAAAAATTTATCAGTACTTCAAATGCCTATTTTACTTCTATGGGGTGAAAAAGATTTTTGTTTTGACACTACTTTTTTAAAACGTTGGCAAGATATTTTCCCAAAAGCGACAACTCATCTTCTTCCTAATGCAGGTCATTATCTTTTAGAAGATGAATTGGATCAAGCAACTATTCACATAGATAATTTTTTAAAAACTAATTAGGATTAGACATGAATATCGCTTTCAGACTAAGTGAAATGGTCAAATTAAATCCAGACAAAATTGCCCTTGTTCATCACGAAAACACACTAGATTTCAGAACCCTTGAGACAAGATCCCATCAATTTGCAAATCAATTACTGGCACTAGGTTTTAAACACGGAGACAAGTCACTTTTCTTTTTAAAACCAAGTCTAGATTTTGCACCAATGGTTTTTGCACTTTTTAGAATTGGCGTTATTCCCGTTTTTATCGATCCAGGTATGGGCAAAAAGAATCTTTTAAAATGCATTCAAGAGTCAAATGCAATTGGACTAATTGCTGAAAAACAAATCCACTTTTTAAAATATTTTTATCCTAAAATTTTTAAATCAGTAAAATACTCAGTTACCACTGGTAAAATTACAGTTGGCAACATGATCTCTATCTATAAAATGAAACAAGAAAAAATTTTATTAACACATACAATTGACCATCAACCTGATGATCAGGCCGCAATACTATATACTTCTGGTGGTACCGGAATCCCAAAAGGGGTTATTTACACTCATCAAATTTTTATGGAGCAAACAAACCTCCTACAAAAAATGTTCAATTTGGGTCCTGATGATGTAGACCTTCCTGGATTTCCATTGTTCTCTTTATTTACCATAGCTATGGGTATGAAAAGTTGTATTCCAGATATGGATCCTCGAAGACCTGCCAGTTGTGATCCTAAAAAACTTATAAAAAACATACTAGAACATAAACCAACCTTTGTAGCAGGATCACCGGCAATTTGGGAAAGAGTTGCTGACTACTGCTTAAAAAATAAAATTGAACTACCTTCTATTAAATATGTCGTCATGTTTGGAGCCCCTGTAGCCGTAAAGCTTCATGAAAAATTTTTTTCAATTTTACCTAACGGCACAACTTACACTCCATATGGAGCAACTGAGGCACTTCCTATTTGTAATATTTCTGGAAAATATATTTTAGATATGACGGCAGAACAAAGTCGAAGCGGCCATGGTACATGTATTGGATTACCGATAGAAGGTATGCAAGTAAAAATTATTAAAGCACATAATGAAATAATTGAAAATATTGGTGATGCTGATCAATTACCGACAATGAGTATTGGGGAAATTATTGTCCAAGGAATTGTTGCCACAAAAGAATACATGAATCTAGCTGAACAAACTAAACTAGCAAAAATAGCTGATAAAAATGGAAGTTTTTGGCATAGGATGGGCGATGTTGGGTATATAGATACTAATGGCTTGCTATGGTTTTGTGGTCGAAAATCTCATATAGTTTCAACAAAGAATGGTTTACTATACCCAATTCAATGTGAGGCAATTTTTAATCAACATCCCGAAGTTAAAAGAGCAGCTTTAGTGGGGCTAGGAATTAGCGGTAGCGAGATACCAGCTATTGTTATAGAAAGAGCAGATGGTCAATTTCTTCAAGGTAAAATACGTTCTCGCTTTGAAAATGAATTACTATTATTAGCTAAAAATAATATACACACTGAAAATATTAGCAAAATATATTTTAGCAAGGCCTTTCCAGTTGATGTTCGTCATAATATTAAAATTGATCGTTTAAGATTAAAATCTGAAATAGAAGCATATGAGTAATAAAGAAAAAATTTTAGTCACAGGAGCAGGTGGTTTTCTTGGAAGTTATATTGTTAAAGAACTACTTAAACAAGAATATGAAGTTCATAGTTTTTCACGGTCTAAATATAAAAGCTTAGAGATACTAGGAGTCACACAGCACCAAGGAAATTTAGAAGATTTTGAATCCTTGAAAAATTCACTTATAGGTATAAATGCAGTCATTCACAGCGCTTCAAAAGTTGGCATGAATGGTACTTATGAAGATTTTTATAAGGCGAATGTTATAGGAACCGAAAATCTAATCAAAGCAATGAAAGAATTAGGAATAAGGAAGTTAGTGTACACCAGTAGTCCCAGTGTCGTCTTTGGAAAAGAAGAACTCATAAATGCTGATGAATCTACTCCATATCCTGAAAAATTTTTATCTAACTATGCTCAAACAAAAATGATAGCTGAAAAAATTGTTATAAAAGCCTGCAATGAAAATTTTTTGGCCATAAGCCTCAGACCCCACCTTATCTTTGGTAATGGGGATCAAAATCTAATTCCTCGTTTACTAGAATCTAGAAAAAAAAATAAATTAAAAATTATAGGTGATGGAAAAAATCTAGTAGATGTTATTTACGTTGAAAATGCGGCGTATGCTCATGTTTTGGCCTTAGACCAATTAAGTATAAATAATGCAATTAGCGGAGAATCTTTTTTTATTGGACAGGGACCTGTTATCCTTTGGGACTTTATAAATCTTATTTTAAAAAAATATCAATTGTCACCAGTCACAAAAAAACTTCCATTATTTATGGCCTATTTCTTAGGATTCTTGGTTGAAATTGCTCTTAAAGTTATCAATCGGCCAGAAATACACCCACCAATGACTCGTTTTATTGCACTTCAATTAGGAAAATCTCATTATTTTAATCATGACAAAGCGTCTAGACTTTTACACTTCACTCCACTTTACTCAATTGATGAAGCTATCAAAAAACTGATATAATTTTATTTTGAGAATACTTGTTTGGAAAAGACTTCGATTTCATCGATTTTAATAGATCTAGCTGGAAGATATTCTTTTATATGAAAGGCAACTATGATTTGATAATGAGAATTTGTTCTTTCCAATATATAACAATGATTGGTGGCCACAATCGCATTTGAACCATTTACCTGGTCTCTTAACTTTCCATACATATCAGAATAATGAAGCCAAAACAGAGTATCCAGCACTCTATCTTCAGGATAAGGAAGTCCTGAGTGACCTATGCCTGGATAAGCGCTTATTTGTTCATTTGTGTTTGGAAATAATTTACAACTTACTTCACCAAGATCTACAATATGTCCAATCTGATCTTTAAAGATCTGAGTATTAATAATTGGATTTTTTCCATCAAAATCTGAAAACTCAATATCAATATTATTCTTGTTAATATTTACGTTTTGAGAAAGATTAAAAAAACTGTAACTAGATTTTTCAAAAGTTCCTTCAGAATAATTTTTAGTTATTAATTCTATCGCCGGCGATACTTGCATAGCTTCTTGCTTAGGAAGAATTAAATCCAAAGTGCGAAAGTTACGAAGTTTCCCACAACCAGTAGTTAAGATTAACAAGATAAAAAGCTTTGGTATGATAGTCATAGAAAATTCTTATACTATAACCATACCTAATAGCTCAATAATTATATTTTGGTATGTAGTTTTTACATAGACTTGAAATTACTTTTTAAAATCAATGTTTTGATAGTTAAAAGTATTATTTATCAGTTCATCTTCACTAAACCAGGCCTTACCAAACTCTGTCTCATAATGTTGTGTTTGGTCAGCATTTTTAGTTTCTTTAATTTGATTCCAGTCTCCCCAAGAGTTTTGAACGAGATAAGAAATTTTTCCATTTAGGCATTTTGCTCCTGTTACTGTTACAGCATGATAACCACCAACTGACGCATACTTATTATTAAGACTTGAATCTTTTTGACAGCTTCCATCTCTAAGTGCAGTGGCGTTTTGATCATCAAAGACACGTGTACAAATACTCAGCGTGATCGCTTGCTTAGAATTTTTTAAGCGAGTCAACGTATCTGACCTGAATTTATTTTTATTAGATTCTTTATAATTATTCCAAAGTGCTGTTTCAGTTTCGGCGCCTACAAGCGACTTCATGATGACATTTCTAATTGTAGCAGTTACTTCTTTTAACTGATTTTTTTTCTTGTCCTCTGCCGTTTTAATAGCACTATTCTTTTTCTCAATACTTTCTTTGTCGATTTTATTTAAATATAGTGGATTTACATTGATCGCTACTATTTCAGCATCAAAAGCAGCACTTACTCTCGTTCGCTCTGCCGCTTCAGCATTTTTTACCAGTACATTCACTTCAACTTGAGTTTTTAAGTGATGATCGTATACATATTGTTCTAATACTTGGGTATAGCTCTTTGAATTGTTCACACAGGTAAGCGCTGAAGGAATGTGAATTTTATTACTATTATTGCAATTGGGGGCCGTTATAGCTCTCAGAGCTTCTTCATAACTTAAATGAGGAATATTTGTAATATAATTGTTTAGCTGTTCTAAACTGGATAAATTATTATCACTCAAGAGTACAGATAATTTATTTAAACTGATGGACTGTTTCTTATACGCCTCACAACCCATACCTGAAAAATCCTTCACCAATCCATCAAGATTATTGTAATAGGCCAGCTTGTTTTTTTCAGCACATTCATCGATATCTCTTTTTACATATCTAGAAAAATCTTTTTCTAGGATTGAAACATCACTAGGACTTATTTTCTCGAAAAAAGCCTTATATATTTCTGGATCTAATTTAGGCGTCATGTCTTTAATTATATTTTTATAAACTGCCTGTGCTGAAATGGGAGGAGGCGAAGCCAGCATTTGCTTCATATAATTTTTTAATAAAAAATCCTTTGTATCTTTTGGAAGTGAAATAATAACTTCACTATCAGGTCCATCCGATGACAATGGGTTCCCAGATGATAGCGTGAAGAAAAATAATTTTTTATCGAGTGGGTTTTTTACTCTAGATAAATTTGAAGCCGATATACCTTTGTTTTTTAAATGTAAGTAAATTTTTGCTATTATATTTTTAGTAACACTTTCAGCAATAGAAATATCAGGTTTAGAGCAAAATTCTTTTGTATATTCTTTTTGTCTCTGTTCAATAGCTTTTTTAAATTTTTGTTGTTGTTTTGTCATTCTATTTATTCTATGTGAAATATCTTCTACCGCTGCACCGGGAACTAAATTATTTTTAACAGAATCATAATATTCGGAAGTCGCTTGAATAATTTTATTCTGAAGCATGGCAGAGTCATGAAAACTGCTAGCAGAAGAATTAAATAGTAAATTCTCAAGTGCTACGTCATTTCTTTTGCAAACACCATTTTGATTTTCTTGAGTGGCCTTAATTGTGTCACAAACATAACCGCCATTAATCAAAACTTCACCTGGTCCTGAGTCTGACTTAAAAGCAGAATCGACTCCATTTAGTTTATTTTTGGGGGTTTCATTTTTCTGTGCATAGTTAATGGCCAATTGTAAATATGAAAGATCTGGTTGCCCAGGTAATGCCGTTTTAAGTGCTATGGATGTAGCATTTGCATAACATGTTCCGATTCCATCTTGATCTTGTACAGGAGATTGATAAAGCGGACCGCCTTCAGTATCTAGTCTAATGATTTCTTGGTTGTTCATATCAGAACAGTCAGAAGCAATAGTTATTCTGTTCAAAAGTAGATTGAAAAACATAATTATAACTAATAAGGTTAAATTATTTTTCATCATTTTTTCTCGCAAATGTACTTAAGGTAGATGCTGAAACCATTGATTGATCTTTAAATTGACAAAAACTATTATCGTTACCATTTAGATCTCGAAGATAGATAATTTGAGCACCAGCGATATCTGTACAGAGTATAGAGCCTGGGTTTTTTCCCCCTTCTAACTTTGATGAATTTATTTTTTTAAAACTAATTATTTTTAGAATTTTAAGTGCATCACATTTTCTATTATCACAGGACTTCGAAATTAAAATATTTTGACTCTCATCTTTTGTAAACTCTAGAAAATGATTTCCCATTTTCCAAATATCTGTGGCCCCATAAACTGAATATGAAAATTGAAAAATTAGAAATAAAGATAATAATAGTAGAAACTTCATGGAACCCCAATTCTCTGATCAACTTAATATACTATATCAAGTGATAAAAATTCGAGCTACTAAGAATTTTTTACCATAAGCCGACTTTATTGATCTATTACTATACTGGCAGGGGCCCTTAAATTCTCTTGACGTAAGTAATTATCTACAGATCCAAATCCCTTAAATGCCCCCTCATGGAATGAGGAAACAAATGCTCCTCCATCAGCAGTTATGGCATCGATACTTCCGTAGAAAAAAACATTTGTTAGACCAAATAAATTATAAAAATGAACCTTGCTATTGGAATTATTTACAATACTTTGAGAGAGTGTCTTCAATGACCACAATGGAATCGCTGTCCATGTTCCGTTGTCTTTAAAACTTTCATTTCCTAAGCAATTTTTAATAAATGTTCTGCGTTTTCCTGATGAATATCCATATTGCATTGATAACATTGTACAATTGGTAATCATTGTTGATGTTACTTTATTATGGCTTAAATCTTTTAGATAATTTATATAATCTGTTTCGAGTGTTCGCTGACAATTATTAAATAAATTTCTAAAATTAAAAAAACTAGATCGTGGTTTATCATCACAAAGTCCAGCTATATAATCAAATGCCTGTTCAGTTGTTAGGCCATTTAAATGTCTAATACCATCTGTATTGACCTGATAATGTCCTTGAATAAGTAATGGGGCGTGTAAGTAATCTCGCTCTAACATTTGTGGTATTAATGGATCAACTCCTGAATAGTTTTCTAATGCAAAAATAGCACGATCTCTATACTTTTTTCCACTAATTCCATCTGTTTTTTTGGTCATCAATTCACCAGTAAAATTTAGTGATATTTTCTGACTATCAGGTTGAATTCCTATATCTAGATCTTCATGGGCATCAATTAAGTTTCTTTCACTATTGTATTCAATTTCTACTTTTTTAGTATCTGATGCCAATTTACCTGATGTTGTACTAGAATTGGTCAAAGCCGAAATAACACTTGCAAAAATCTTTGATAGTAAATCTTCTGTATATTTTACCTTTTCATAATAGTGTCTAAAGAAAACTTTTACTCTACCATCTTTTGAGATTTCAATTTCCTGCGTTTTAGATTGTTTTTGACCACCAAATATAAGAAAATTATATCGATGAGATATTGATTGGGAAATACGTTTTTCTTCAGAGATAATATAGGGAGCTAGAATAGTTAGATCAGCTTCTTTGTTTCTAATAATTTGATTTATTTCATTTACAATTGGAGATTTTTTATCCATCTCTAGTAAATCATTTATACTAAAGTCAGTATAAATTTTATAACTTGATTCTTTTTCATATTCAAAATCATATGACAATAATGTTAATTTTATCATTTTTAAAAATGCTGCCTGAACAGCGACTGAAACACCCAGACTTTCAAGTTTTGTCTTTTCCAGTGATAATTGTAAGTGATTTCCATCTCTAGAAATTGCTTCAAATCGAGACATTTTTTTAAACTTAGCAAGAACTCCCCCCATCACTGCAATATCAGGATAAAGAGGTGCAGAAACAAATCCACCAGCATCTATTGAAATAGAATCTTCTTTAAAAATCAATTCGTTTACTGGTAAGGCCGCAAGTGTTTCAAATGTTAATGATTTAAATGGAAAAAATAATTTTTCAAAATGTGTACTAAGGCCTTCATCATATGAATTTGCAAAATGTACCCATGTAAAAGTTCTTTTAAATATGATACCTACAAAAGCGGCCATACTTTTTTCATCTAGATTAAGAACATGTTCATCATTCAGCTTATTCATCATTTTCGATGCGTCTATGTGTATAGAAAATGTATCAGTAACAATCCATCGTTTAGCATCAAGTGCATCAGGAGCTAGGTTTCGATCAAGAGCAATTGAAAACTCACCAAATGGTCGATTATAATTTAATCCAATACTATTTAGTCCACCAACTACCGAAAGTTTATTATTTTGTAGTATAGTATCGGCCTGTCTTTTTCCTATATGTTCATATTGGGTATTAAGTTCATCAAATATTTTTTGATAGAGATTATTTTGACCTTCAAATGGATTGGTGGATTGGGCAGCATCTGCCACAGTAGATAAATCAGCAGCTAAAACAGTTACAATCTGGAAAATAATAATTAAACAGATGATGAAAATTTTCATACGCTACTACCTCAGCCCAAGTGTATTCTAGCTTTTCGGTATCTTATAAAGAATACTTGAGCTTATTAGTTCTCTACGGTTAACTCATATAGATAGACTAAAAAGTGCCAACTATTATTCCGTTTTATCTAAATCTCTGTTAGAGTTTTTTGTTATGAAGAAATTTAAATTAAAACTGTTCCTGATGTCGGCACTTTTGCTTACCTTATCAAGTGGACTCTTGTTTTATAAAAACATTTTTATAAGTGAGCCTGCTCAAACTAAAAATAAGAATCTCTTTGAAGAATTGCATTACTTAGATCTTAAAATTAATGAACTAATGGCAATAGAAAGACGCCATTTAGATATAAAGAATGAAGATGTAGGTGAAAACTTTAAACTTGCTCAAAATCATATTCACGATTTAATTTTTATTATTCTAGATCTTCATCATAATAATCAAGAGATTAAAAACTCTATAAGAAAAATAGAAACTTACTTTACTGAAAAATCTGAAACAATTACTAAGTTTCAAAAAACAATAAATGAGCTTAGACGCTCACTAAATTCACTCATGCCTTTACTGACGGAACTGCATACAAAAAAAATTAAATTTTCACTTGATGGCCATGACCTTTCAAACGAAACAATGTCTGATATTTTAATATATCTATTAATACCTTCAAAAGATAACGAATTAAAACTATTAGAAGACAAAAAGATACTTACTCAGGTTATTGCTATCGCTTCTACTCCAGAACCGCTACTTCAAGAATATTCAAATACTCTTGATGAAATAATTATTTTAAATAACGATATTGAAGAAATATTTATCAATATTAAACAGAAATCAATAAATGATGAAATGAGTTTTGTAAGCAATTATTTTCAAGAATCTTTAAAAAATCAAACTGATCAAGGACAATCATTTTTAATTCTCGTCTTTATCACAATAATTTTTTATATCACTTCAATTATCATTATTTTTAGAAAACTTTAAGACTACTTTTTCATCAAAATAATTTGCACTCATTCCTGCATCCACCAGCATACTGGATGCATTAATACCACTGGAAGCTGAGCTTAATAAAAAAACTACAGAATTGGCCACCTCTTGAGTTTGAAGTGCACGATGCCGCAATGTTAATTGTTCAGCAAATAGATAATTATCAATATAGCCCGGTATTCCTGCAGAGGCCGATGTTTTGAGGGGCCCAGACGCTACTCCATTAAATCTTATCTCAGTATCAAAAGAGAATGACTTTGCCAGAAAGGCAATAGTTGAATCAAGTGAAGCTTTAATGGGCCCCATATATCCATAATTTGTGGCCCGTGTATTTGAAATTGAAATTGTTACCACAGAAGCTGAATTATCCAAAATTGGCTTTAGTATTTTGGATAGCTCGACCAGTGAAAAACTTGAAATTGTTGTCGCTTGTAAATAATCAACTAAATTTGTTTCATGAAAGGGTTTTATTCCTTCACTGTAATTAGCAAATGCAATAGAATGTAAAAAACCATTTAATTTTATATTAAGTTTAAGTAAATTAACTCCAAGTTCAGAAATACTTACAGGATTAGTTACATCCAAAATAAATATTTTTTTCTCTGGAAATAATTCTTGAACTTTCTTTTTGATATTTTCATCTTGAACTGTAAAAATTAGGTTCGCTCCATTATCCATTAAAGTTTTAGCAGTAAAATAAGCTACGGATTTTTTATTTGCAACTCCAGTGATAAGAAAAGTTTTATTGATTAAGTTTAAAAAATTCATAATTACTCCGAAATTGAAGCTACAGCAAATTCCATTACAACAACTGTTTTACTATTTACTTTAATATTACCTTTCATAAAAGAAGCATTTGAAATTTGTTCAATTAGTTCAACTACAATAATGAGAGTATCTCCAGGTTTTACCATATTTTTAAATTTGGCATTCTGAACTCTGGTTACTACCCCTAAGCCATTTCCAACTTTATCAATGGCCATTAGTGCTGCACCTGATTGAAATATGGCCTCTTGCAATAGGACACCTGGCATGATGGGATTACTGGGAAAATGACCACGAAAAAAATCTTCTTTTCCTGTCAGTAGAAGAGAAGTTGTAATTTTTTTTTCAGAATGATCCAAAATCTTATCTACAAAAAGAAATGGTTCTCTTTGAGGAATTAACGACTTAATATCTAATGACATGTTGCTCACCTTAAAAGCTAATTTGAGAAATACGATTCAGAGTATATTTTATTTAAAGGCCCTTGTGCAACCCTAAGAACATCTACATAATCTTTTATTAATAATAATTCTAATTTCACAGAGGAGATAAAAATGAAATTACTTTTAAGCTTAGGACTTCTACTAATGTCAATGGCCACTTTTGCAGAATTACCAGTTGGGGAATATACAATTGATACTGCTCATACAAAAATTGGATTTGAAGTAACCCATTTAGTAATTTCCAGCGTTGAGGGAAGATTTAATAAATTTGATGGAGTTCTTACATTAGATAAGAAATTATCTAACTCAAAAGTTGTTGCGAATGTTGAAATGAATTCAGTTGATACAACAGATGCTGATAGAGATAGACATTTAAAATCTGCAGATTTTTTTAATGCCGAGAAATTTCCAAAAATGACTTTTATTTCTACTGAATTTTCAGGTGATCCAGCTAAATTAAAAATCAAGGGAAAGCTAACAATCAGAGGCGTATCAAAAGATGTCGTTTTTGATGCAAAACTTTCAAATGAAATCACTGATCCATGGGGAAAAAAGAGAGTTGCTATTTCTGGATCAACTAAAATCAGTCGTAAAGCATTTGGAATGGTTTGGGGAAAAATGATGGAAGCAGGCCCTGTCGTTGGAGACGAGGTTACTATTTCCATAAAAGCTGAAACAATTAAAAAATAGTTTAAATAAATAATCCATCAATTGATAAATATCGCTCACCAGTATCATAACAGAAGGTGAGCACTTTTGATCCAGCGGCCATTTCACTAATTTTTTTATCTATGGCCGCCAGACTGGCCCCACTCGAAACACCTAATAAGATACCTTCTTTTTTTGCTGCATCTCTTGCGAAGTTATAAGCTTCTTCTTTATTTACCGAGATAGTGCCATCAAGAATTGATGTATTTAAAATAGCAGGAATAAAACCAGCACCAATTCCCTGAATTGCATGAGGTCCAGGAGCTCCGCCGGAAATGACAGGAGATTCAGAGGGCTCAACTGCAAAAACTTTTAGATTTTTGTGATGAGATTTTAAAAACTCAGCACAACCTGTAATATGCCCACCAGTACCAACTCCGGTAATAAGATAATCAAGTCCTGTTGGAAAATCTTCTAAAATTTCTTGGGCCGTTGTGCTTCTGTGAATTTCCACATTGGCCATATTTTCAAACTGCATTGGCATCCAAGAATTTTTATTTTCAATTATTAATTCTTTAGCTCTTTCGATTGCTCCTTTCATTCCTTTTTCTTTAGGCGTTAAAACTAATTCTGCTCCATAGAGGGCCATTAAACGTCGGCGTTCAAGGCTCATGCTTTCTGGCATAGTTAAAATAAGTCGATATCCCTTAACAGCTGCAACCATCGCTAGGCCAATACCTGTATTGCCAGAAGTTGGTTCGATAATAACTGTATCTGATTTTAATAATCCTTTTTTTTCAGCATCAAGAATCATTGCTACTGCAATCCTATCCTTGATCGATCCACCTGGATTTGATCTTTCAAGCTTTATCCAAACTTCTATATTTTTTGCATTTGCTTTTGGAAATAATCTATTAATTTTAATGACAGGAGTTCTTCCTACACTTTCTATAACACTATTATATTTCATAACTAAGCTCCTCTTCGTTGATAAAATCATTACTATTAATTTTTTTTATTTGATCAAGTTTAACTTCACTCTTATGATAAACGAGAGAGTGAGCAGGAACACTTTTAGTCATCCAGACGTTCCCGCCAATAATACTGCCTTTACCAATAGTTGTTTCTCCACCTAAGATAGTCGCATTAGAATAAATAACGGTATCATCCTCTATCGTTGGATGGCGTTTTTGATTACCTAATTTTTTATCTACACTTAAGGCCCCTAAAGTTACACCTTGATAGATCTTCACATTATTACCTATAATCGCAGTTTCCCCAATAACGACACCGGTTCCATGGTCAATAAAAAAAGAATGTCCTATATTTGCACCAGGATGAATATCAATTCCTGTTTTTTCATGGGCCAATTCGCACATCATTCGAGGTAATAATTTATTAAATTTATAAATACAATGGGCCAATCTATAAGTTGCCACTGCAAATAGGCCAGGATAACAAAGCAGAATTTCTTCAACGCTGCTTGCAGCAGGATCACCATCCAATAAAGACATTGCATCCTCTTTTAAGAGTTCACTCAACGGCAAAAGCTGTTTGCTATATTCACTTAAAATACTTTCTGTGAGTTGAGTATCTAAACCTAATTGAGAAAGTATTTTACCTAAACTAATCATATGTTTTTCTAAAATCACATAGAGTTCACTAAAGTCTTGAAAAGATTTTCGCAGCATTCCTGGAAAAACTAAATCAAGTGCTACTTTTAAAAATTCATCTACTGACTTTTTATCAAAGTTTTTTATTGACGAGATTTGACTCGACTGAAATGTACTTTTTGTTTTAAATAAATCATTTGCAAGATTAAAAGTACTACTCATTTTTTTCTTCCTATCATTTGCAGAGTTGCACTCTTACCTGCATGCCCCGTTCCTTCTGAAATCACTCTTTCTGCTTCCTGCGACAGTAACCATTCAATCTCAAAAAAATCTTCGGTTATTTCCGGTTCAGTATAGAGCAATTCCCTATTGGCCGGTCCACCGGTTTTATACTCTAATTGTTTTGGATTATAGGATTCAAGAATAAATAAACCTCCAGCAACTAAACCAGCTTCTGATTGTTTATGAATTTTCTGACGTAATTCTCTAGGTAGATGACACCAAATCGATATGACTGCATCAAACTTTTTTGGAAAAATAAAATTATTTAAATCAGCTATCAAATAATCTATATTACAATTTTGTGATGCTGCTAACGCTAAAGCTTTTTCTCTTCCTATCACAGAAAAATCCACAGCGGTGACATTTAGCCCTAAGCTTGCCAAATACACTGCATTTCGTCCTTCGCCTTCAGCTAAACACAAAACTTCTCCGCCTTTAGGAATAAGTCCAGCTACTACTTGCAAAAAAGAATTTACTTTTTTTCCATAATAATAGTCAGCAATCGAATATCGATCGTCCCACATATTTCCCACTAAAGACCTCCTGTAATTTCCAAACTTGCTCCAGTGATATAAGATGCTTCTTTACTGGCCAAAAATAATACTGCTGAAGCAACTTCTTCGATCTTTCCAAACCGCTTCATAGGAATTGTTTTTACATAATCTTTTTTTTGATCGTCTGGTAAATCTTCTAAAAGCTCTGTATCAATAAATCCAGGGCAAACGTTGTTAACAGTTATGCCTCGTTTTGCAACTTCCTTTGATAATGTTTTTGAAATTGCAATTTGTCCTGCTTTTGAAGCCGCATAATTAGCTTGTCCAGGTAATCCTAAACTGCCACCGACTGAGGATATATTAACTATTCTTCCATAACGATTACTCATCATCTTGAGAACAGCATGCTTGCTCATTAAAAATGTACCAGTGAGATTGGTATTGATGACATCATTCCATTCACTCAGAGACATAGATGCTGTTAGATTATCTTTTCTTATGCCGGAATTATTAATTAAAATATGGACGGTAGAAAATTCTCTTTCTACTTCATTAAAAAAATTAATAATTGCATCTTCATCACGCACATCACACTTTGCAATTGTGAGAGTTGGATATTTTTCTTTAAATTCCATCGCTGCTTTTTCATTACCAGCATAAGTGGCAATAACAGCAGCACCTTCTTTTAAAAAAGCTGTGGCGATTCCACGTCCAATACCTCTTGTTCCACCAGTTACTATGACCACTTGATCTTTGAATTTTTGCATGTCTAATCCTTAAGCTTAAAATTAACTTTTGTATTCTGACATGATTATAAGTATTATGGAACGCCGGAAGGAATCTACGTATTTTTTAAAGATTTTTAAAGATAAGAAGGGAAACTTAAACTTGCTTTTGATCCGGTCCAAATATCCATTTATGTTGTTGGCCGATAACTCTAAAAAAACCACCCGCCTCTTCATTCCAAGATAAAACTTGCATAAAACGGTTTAGAGGAAATTCTTCAGAAGTATTATACGAAGGTGTTAATACCCATGGTGAATATAGTTGTTTCTCTTCATTTAATATTTGCTTGTAGGCATCTAGTGCATAAGTAAAATCGCTATGATTTTCGATAACGGCCTTGATTTGAAATTTGTCTTTGAACTGAGTATTCATTCTAGAAATTAGTTTTAATGGCGTTCTTACTCCACTAGAAGGTGTTTTTAAGTCAAAACTAATATAATCTACTAAGTCAAAAATCTCATCAACGACTCTTGTACCTGCAGCTTCAATATTAATATAATATTTTTTATCTTTTAAGCGTTTTACTAATTCGAGTACATGAGGTGTATGTGCAGGATGAAGTGGATCTCCGCCAGTAATGGAAATATTTTTAATTTTACCCTCAAGGCCTACTTTATAAATTTTTTCGAGTACTTCATCTATCGAGACTTCAAAAGACTCTGCAAATTCCCAAGTATCTTTAGAGTCACAATTAAGACAACCGACAGCGCAACCTTGATAGCGAACAAAGATTTGCGGGCGGCCAACAAAGACCCCCTCGCCTTCTGTGGCCCTGTAAATTGAATTTATCATTTGACGATTTACTTTCATTTTAAGTGAATACTAAATTTTATATCGGCCAGTCAATTTACCATGTATAAATTTCAGTATAAAATGCCAGAATGATTGAATCTCTCTACCAAGATACTATAATTAAGTTAAAAGCCGGGAAACGCCCCCAAATCAAGCTAACTACAGAGCTTATAGCTGCTCTAAAAGCAGAATGGTCAGAATCTCTAAACAAGGTTCTTTGCATTTTAAACCATACTCAAAATACCTCCGCACAGTTTAATGAATTATTTTTTAGTTCATTTAATGAAGTTTCTGACATTAAAACTCTTATCTTTCTCTTAGCTGCCGCAGAAAAGCATATTATTTCGGAGTCACTTATGACCGGGAATATGATTCCATCTGAATTTTTTGAAATATTAAAAAAATTATTGCAAAATAAAAACTCAGAACTGCTAGAATGGACATTAAGAACAATTGAAAGTATGGGCCCACTTAACCGCAGAATAAAAAATGAAATAAGGAATAGCAGGCCAGGACTTAAGAAATTTTTTAATTCGCATTCTAGAGCATGTGATGAAATAATTAATTTATTAGAAACTCAATGGAAAAAATAAATGACAAGTAAAGACGAAGAAATTCGAAAATATCTACAAAATAAATTTGATCCTCAGTCGCAATTTGATAAATTAAAAAGTTATAAAAATTCAATAGACCAACCTTTATTTGCAACCAATTTACAAGAAAATTATAATGTAAATATTAAGCCTGATACATCTGTTGCGCAGGGCTTATTTATTCCCCATAAACTAATTCCCAATGAGTTTCGGGCCCATCCAATAACAATAAGGGCAATGCGAAAAGAAATTTTTATGGGTGGAGATGAGTTCGTCGATCTTGAATGTTTGTATACTTGCACCTCTTGTAAAACTCAACTCGATGTACAATTTTGGCATTTTTGTCCATACTGCGAAGCCTCTTTTCCATATTAGTAGAAAATGATGTCAAGCTTTGTTAGATTTTAATAATTTACTATTTTAGTTAGTACTCTGTATTGTGTTTAAATAATTACGGTACACTTCCACGACTTTTCCAAAAGGAGAATAAATGAAGAGAGAGAATGCTTATTTATCTGACAAACAAATTGCAATTTTAAAAGATAAGCTTATGGCCGAGAAAGAAAGAATCGCTAGCAAACGTAGCGAAAATGAAACCTTTCAACTTGATCGTAATGAACTAGCAGATCCATTGGATGAAGCCAGCATTAATGCTCAAACTTCTCATGATATTCGATTTAATAATCGAGAAAATTTCTTTTTTAAGAAAGTTAATAAATCTCTAGAAGCAATTTCTCGAGGAACGTACGGTCTATGTGATGACTGTGATGCTCAAATCGGTTTTGAACGGTTAAATGCTAGATTAACGGCCGATCTTTGTATTGCATGTAAAGAAGAAGCAGAACATGCTGAGAATAATAATTTCTTTGATAAAAAATCAAAGTCATTAGGAAGAGCATTACACGATACACTTAGATAATTTTAAATTTTATTTTATTTTATTTTATTTTATTAATGAGTACGTTTATTTTAACTGAACGTACTCACCTACTCCATGCTGATATTGATTAAATTCTACCATTACATGAAATTCATTCTCAAACATTTTTGCCACTTCAATTTCTCGTGAAAAATATTCTGGTGTTAACTTAATTTTATAAATATTAAATGCTACTGGAATAATTTCTTTAACTATCGAACTCCAATTTTCATTTCGAAGCTGATTTAGATAATCATGATTTTTAAGAACAACTAATAATTCCCCCTGTTTAAACCCATCACATAAGGGAGAATCTCCTTTTGAAGGCAATTGGCTTCCGCCAATACTTCTTATTTTTAATTTACCATGATCAAGCATGGCCCAAAGGCATAAATGGCCATTCTCACTTTTAATAGTAGTGACAAATGAAGCGCCTTGAGAACCGCAATGTAAAAAAATGTTTTGTATTTCCTTACTCTCTGTCGGAACTAACGATAGTAGTGAAACTGGTAATTGGTCAGATGAGAGACTTATGGATTCTTTTTCATTAAAGCTAGAGAGCTTGAAAATTTCATTTTTTTGATACCAGCATGATCCATTAGCAAATGAATTTATATTAATCTCCTCCGCTTGGAGGTTTATGGCCATAAAAAATACCAGGGTAAAAAGCTTCATAGTAAACATCTCGGGATTAATGCAAAAAAAACTTAACAATATTTTTAAAAAGACGATAAAATGAACTAAAGATATTGAAATGAGGTAATTTAATGAAAAATTTTAGTTTAAGAGCAAAGCTACTCATATTGGCAGGAACCTTTATATTCTTTTCCATTATCAGTGGAGTGATTGGTTCATTTGCAACCACAAAGGTAGGCGATTCCTACTCTAAGATAAACACGGAAATATTACCGGCCATTAAGCACATAATGATGATGGAAAATAATTTAAATTTAGCTCGGATTAATATTCTGGCACTTTCTCGAGGTGGAGAAAGTGATCAAGAAATTCTTGATATTTATATAAAAAAGATTGAGGAAAATTGGACGCATTTTAATACTTCCTTTAAGGAAATTGCGAATCCTACTGCAGCGGAAGAAATCAAAATAGTCGATTTAATTGCAAAAGCTAAAGCCAAACTTGAAAAAGATTTTACAAACGCCATTAGTTTATTAAAACAAGCAAAAGGAAAAGACGGACCTGAAATGACCAGTATGAAAAAAATTGTAGATGAAGATATCGTCATTGATGCAAATGAATTAAATGACGGTCTACAGGCACTTACCAAATTCGAAGATAGAGAGACACTCGAATTTTCGAATGAGGCAAATCAAGCAAAAAAAATGGGACTTTCTTTAGTCTTAATTATTAATATCATGTCGTTAGTAATCGGTGGTGGCTTTACGATTTATACAACGAGAGATTTATTTAAAGCATTTAGTGGAATTGGTTTATCACTCAATAATTCAAGTCAAGAAGTTGGAAATGCCGCTAGCCATGTGGCCTCATCTTCTGAGCAATTATCACAAGCAAGTACTGAACAGGCCTCAGCACTGGAAGAAACTGCCGCATCAGTTGAAGAAATGAGTGCGATGGTTAAAAAAAATGCGGAAGGTTCAACTCGTGCTGCTCAACTCTCAAAACAATCTGAGCAAAGTGCGCTACATGGACAAGAAGTTGTTGAACAAATGATTTCTGCTATTACCGAAATTAATGTCAGTAACAATAATATTATGAACCAAGTTAATGAAAGTAATAAAAGGATGCAGGAAATTGTTCATGTTATTCAAAGTATTGGTAATAAAACAAAAGTTATAAATGATATCGTATTTCAAACAAAACTTCTTTCCTTCAATGCTTCAGTTGAAGCAGCTAGAGCTGGTGAACATGGAAAAGGCTTCGCAGTTGTTGCTGAAGAAATTGGAAACCTAGCACAAATGTCTGGAGTTGCCTCTAAAGATATTTCAGCGATGCTTGATGAGAGTATTACTAATGTTGAATCGATTGTAAAAGAAACAAAATCATCAGTTGAAAAATTAATTGAAGAAGGAAAAACAAAAGTAGCTCTAGGGACAAAAGTCGCTAACGAGTGTGGTGTTGTACTTAACGATATAGTTTTAAATATTTCTCAAGTAACAATTATGTCTAATGAAATTTCAATGGCCTCTGATGAACAATCTCGAGGAGTACATGAAGTTAGTAAGGCCATGGGACAACTTGATCGCATGACTCAACAGAATGCGGCGGCTGCTCAATCTTCAGCACAATCCGCTGATGAATTATCTAATCAATCAGAAACCATGAAAGTTTTAGTACAAGACCTTATTCGCACAATTGAAGGTGGTAAAAAATCTCCAACAACTAAAAATATAAAGCAAAATCAAGATAATAAAGTAGCGGCCACTGAGAGAAAATCTAGACCGCAAAATAAGAAACAGCCATCAATTCATCAACCAATTGATTTAGGGATCAAAACCAATAGTAATGCTACCAATACTCCGACTCACGACGATTCTCGATTTACTGATGTGTAGAATGAGCTTCTGAATGGGGAGCTTCTGCACCATGTTCTCCATGATCTTCAGCTTTTTTTGGAACTCTTTGAACTGCTCTATTTGGATTAACCGCTTTAAAAGTTTCAATGAGATAATCTTCAAGAATTGGCTCACCTTCGACTTTATCAAATAATATATTACGTGAGTAATATTGATTTAATCTCAGAGCTTCACTTCTGGCCATCTTTTCAGATTCAAATTCCACTGCATAAAACTTTAACCTCTCAAAGATTAATGTTTTAGAATTTTCTTTTTTTACTCCTAAAGTATAATCAGAAAAAGGAATTGCATTTTCGCCAGTGGGATTTACCGAAGTGGCCTTACTTGCAAGCTGAGCAAACTCCTCTGCAGTATATATCTTAGTCACATCAATTGCTTTTTTATTACAAGAATTTAATAAGCTTGCAACTAACAAGATCATTAACACATATTTCATTTTCTTTTATACCTAGGTGTTGCTGTTTTTTTAATAGTTCTCACTTTTCGACGTTCACCAGGTTTAACTTTATTACTTACTTTAGATTTTAAATCAGCTAATTGTTTTTTCTTAAGATCTAACTTAGTCACTTTACCTTCAAGCTCTTTTGCTTTCTTGATCGGTGAGAATTTTTTCTCATCAAAAACAGTCAATTTTATAGCAGTTTGATTTTTGATGGCCTCATTAATTCGTCCTACAATATGTGCGTCCTTAGGGGTCACTAAGTTATAGGCAAAACCCTCTTTCATTCGTCTTCCAACACGACCACACCGATGGATATAATAAACAGCTTCAAAAGGGAGGTCATAATTTAAAACCCATACCAAATCAGCTATATCCATTCCGCGAGCAGTGATATCTGTGGAGACCAAGATTCCACCCTCTTTTAAAAACTGATCATAATTCTTTTTACGAGCACGAGCTTCCATTTCTCCATGAAGTGCATGAAATTTTAATTTTGGGTAAAGTGTTTCTAATTCATGTTTTACAAATTCCACAGTCTCATGCTTATTAACAAAAATAATGCCTCTACCTTTGGCCTCATTCTTAATGAACGCAGTTGTCATTTTTAATTTATCTGGTTCGTTTAAAAAGATATTAAAAGTACGAACTGATTGGGTCAGTTTATTTTTATCTTGAGTGTTATAACTAGCAAAATCGATATCTGCAAATATAGTTGCGCAAAAATCTTCAAGCGCCGCTGAATGGGTAGCACTAAATAATCCTACGTGAACAAGTGAAGGGTCTGTTGATTCATAAATATTAACAAGATCTTTTCTAAATCCCATTTCTAGAAGCTGATCTGCTTCATCCATTATTAAGTATTTTACTTCTTTTAGATTTAATTCTTTTCTTTTTAGTGCCGAACTCAATCGTCCTGGAGTTGCAATTAATATATCGATCATATCACGCGAGAGCAAATGGTTAACCTTAGCGCCTTCTCCACCTGCAAGCATTCTCACGCGCATTTTAGCGTGGTGAGCGATACTTTTAAATACTTTATGCAATTGCAAGGCAAGCTCTCGAGTAGGGGCCAAAATAACGGCCGAAGGTCTCCCCTTTTGAGTTTCTTGACTATCATGAGAAATGTTTTCTTCATGAGTTTTAAGTAAATCAAAAATGGGCAAAGCAAAACATAAAGTCTTACCAGAACCGGTTTTTGCTATCACATTGACCGATTTCCCCTTAATGAGATCTGGTATAACTTGGGCCTGAATATCAGTGAGTGATTTGATTTTTTGTTCTTTTAAAAAGGCAGAAAGTGAAGTGTGAGAAAAGATTTTTTCGAATGACATATATACCCGCAATAGACTCAAATGTTTTTATTTTTCGAGTCTATCACGGATTTTAGTATTTTAGAAGAAAAGTCGGAAATCAAGTGAATGAATGGCCGAAAGTTTAACATCTCCATCTGTTGATTTAACAGGTGCTTTCATTGAGTATTCTAGCTGCATTAACCACAATTTTAGGCGTGGAGAAATAGTAATATATTGCTTATCTAACATGCCTCGTAATTGTAAACCTAGGCGTTCACCCCAAACATGGGCGCCAACTGCTGCACCACCATAAACTCCATCACTAAATCCATACCCTGAACGTTTATGAAAACCAAAAAATGGCTGTAGAGAAAGTGCTGAGTATTTATAAGTCGCGTCTGCATGCAGCCTGAGTAGCGGGTCATATCCGTAAGTTTGTTCTTTTGATAAGGGATCGCGCGCTTTCATCTTATTTAACTTTAACTCCTCAACTGAGACAAAGACGGTATAATTTGAATTTTGATATCCTAATCTATAATCCGCTTGCATGGTTGTTTCATTATTAGCTTTTTTCGGAAGTTCGATTTTAGATCCTGTTGAAATCATTTTTGCATTTATACGTTGATAAATATCAGTACGAACCATTCCATAGAGATTAAAATTTCCAAAGAAATGTTCTCCATAAGTATAATCATTGAATAAACCAACTTTTCCATCTAGCTTTGCAAACATAAACATGTCTGGAGTAGTTGCATCGGGATAAAAGTATTTTCCTTTTTCTGCAGTACAAATTCCTTGTGCAACCGGATCAGTTAGACTTGCACATAATGCCCCATCATTGGCAGGATCTAAAATATCTTGGCCAGCAGTATAAGTGTGACTTAAGATAATAGTTTTTAATTCAGCTGGAATGGTAATATTCATCATATCTAAAATATCAGAAGGACTAAGCACTGAAGTTCTAATTCCTAGGTTAGCTCCAAAATCAACATTGGCCCTTATATTGGGTTGGACTTTTAAATCCCATGCAGAGAAACTAAATATTGGTATCCCTACCGTCAAATTTACTTTTACAGTTTGTTCTGTTTTATCATATTTCAAAAGAATGGCCTGAGCCGAAGCAAGTGTTCCACCTTTGGAAGCATCACTAATATCTTTAACAACACCTGTTACATTTTTATTAATCCCAGCACCAATATCAATTAAAAAATCATGCCCAAACGGTCTTAACATTTGTTCAGTTTTTAATTTGTCATCGATAATTTTATAACGATTAACAACATCATAGGCACTCAATGATTGAGAAAGCAGAGCTACAGTCGAAATGGCCAGGAGCGATTTCATTCTTTTCATAAAACATCCTTATTTAATATTGAAAAGTGCTTCAATTTTATTTCAAATCTATAAAATATTGGCATAATTATAGAATGAATAATAGGGTTGAACTTTTTTTCTCACTTCAAGTAGTAAAGGCTGATGGCAGCAGTATGACATATCGTTTTACTCAAGACGCTACAGCTGGTGGGGATCCTCGAAATGATATAATTTTGATAGGAGATAAAATTAGTCCTAAGCATCTACGTTTTAAGCATTCCAATGACTGCTTATCACTCACTTTCCTGGGTAAAGATAATACAACACAACTAAATAACTCACCTCTTGAAAAAAATAAAATGTATATCGTAGAAAAAAAAGATACTATCCAAATAGATCAAACTAAAATAATAATTTTATAGGAATCTCCATGACAGAAAGAATTCAGGACCAAGTCAAAGAACATTTTAATTTTAAACTTCTCCATGTCGATAAACACTCCAAGGCCCGTGCCGGAATCATCTCGACTCCTCATGGTGATATCCCTACTCCTGTTTTTATGCCAGTAGGTACTCATGGCGCTATTAAAGCATTACAACCAAATGTTTTAGAAGATATGGACACTAAAATTATTCTTTCAAATACCTACCATTTACATCTTGCACCAGGCTCTGATCTTATCAAAAAAGCCGGCGGCCTTCATAAATTTATGAACTGGCCAAGGCCAATTCTTACTGACTCTGGTGGATTTCAAGTTTTTTCTCTGCAGAAAAAAAGTATCAAAGAAGAAGGTGCAGAATTTTCAGACGGAAAAGGTAAAAAAGTTCTTTTATCACCTGAAACTTCTATTAATATTCAACAAAATTTAGGCTCTGATATCATGATGGCCTTTGATGAATGTATTCCCTATCCTGCGACAAGAGAATATACAAAAAACTCTATGGATAGAACTCATCGCTGGCTAGATCGTTGTATTTCTACTTGGAATAATCCGAAGCAAGCGCTCTTTGGAATTATACAAGGATCTACTTATAATGATTTACGTGAAGAATGTATTAAAGAATTGGTCGCACGAGATTTACCAGGTTATGCCATCGGTGGTGTTTCTGTAGGTGAAGGTGCTGAATGGATGGAAAAAATTATTAGTTTTGCAGCACCACTTATGCCAGTTGATAAACCAAGATACGCTATGGGCATTGGTAATCCAGAAGATCTATTTATGTTATGGGAAAATGGAATTGATATGAGTGATTGCATTATCCCAACTAAATTTGCTCGAGGAGGTACGCTTTTTACCTCTAGAGGAAAAATGCGAATTCGTCATAGAAACTACCGACGGGATTTTTATCCTATAGATCATAGTTGTAGTTGTTATACTTGTAAGAATTTTACTCGTGCCTATATCAAACACTTATTTGATTCAAATGAAATTCTAGGACAGATTTTGGCCACCACCCACAATATCGCCTTCTATAAAGGTCTAGCTGAGGGTGCAAGAGTTGCCATTCTTGAAGACCGTTTTATGGACTACAAGAAAGAATTTTTCACTCATTACGCAAAAGATTCTGGCGACTCAGGCAACGATGATAACTCTGACGACTAGAAACCGTATTTTTTATTAAGTACAATTATACACTCTTCCATTATCTTCAACATAATATCAATTTCATGTTGAGTAACGATTAATGGAGGAGAAAGTCTAATAGTAGATGTTCCACAGCCTAATAATAATAAACCTTTTGCAAAGGCCATCATTTCTAATTCTTCCATAAATGCAGCTGCAGGCCCTTTTGTTTTAGGGTTGGTAAATTCAACACCAATCATAAAACCAACACCTCTCACTTCACCGATAACAGGATATTTTAGAGCTAACTTTTTAAGTTTAACAATCGTTTCTTCGCCGTGAGAACGAATTGAAGGTAAAAGAGCTTCTACAATATCTATAGTCGCAAGCGCGGCCTCACAGGCAATGGGATTTCCCCCATAAGTTGAACCATGTGTTCCTCTTCCCCATGTCATCACTGAACTTTTGGCGACGATCGCACCGATAGGCATGCCACTGGCTATACCTTTAGCAGATGTATAAATGTCAGGGTAGACACCAAAATATTGACTTGCAAACATATGCCCTGTGCGACCAATACCAGATTGCACTTCATCAAAAATTAAAAGAATTCCATGAGCATCACAAAGTCGACGTAATTCTTTTAAGAAGAATTTTGTCGGCATGATATATCCACCTTCACCTTGAATTGGTTCAAGAATAAAAGCAGCTACTTCTTGAGGCTCAACTATGGTTTTAAAAAAGTCATGTTCCAAGTCGTAAATGATTTTAGAATAATGTTCATTTTCAGTGACAGCATCAGGAGTACAAAATGGAATGTGATAAATGCCGGCCATCAAGGGCCCGAAGTGCGCCCGGTATTTTGATTTAGATGAAGTAAGTGCAATCGCCCCTGTCGTTCGTCCGTGAAAACCATTTCTAAAGGCAATTATATTTGTTCTTTTCGTATGATAACGAGCAAGTTTAATTGCTCCTTCAACTGCTTCTGTTCCAGAATTAGTTAAAAAAACTTTCTGCTCTCCCATTTCAGGTACAAGATTGGCCATTCTCTCTAGTAATTTAGAAAATGATTCATAATAAAAATCAGTACCACAAATATGAATAAATTTATCAGTAGCTTCTTTGATAGCTTGAACCACTTTAGGATGAGAATGTCCTGTCGATGCGACAGCAATTCCGGCCATCATATCTAAAAATCTATTGCCATCAACATCATAAATCCATGGGCCATTACCATGATCAACAACTAAATCATATAGCTTAATATATGATGGTGAAGCATATTGCTTGTCTTTAGCAATAATCAGTTTTCCCTTAGGGCCTGGTGGAGCAATTTTAATTTCAGGATATAATTTTTTTTCCATACAAATTCCTTTTAGTATAGATGTCTTGTTTGTGATTGTTCTCTCATAAATTGGGAGACATAATATGGCCCGCAAAATCCCTTACCACTTCCTCCTGAACCTTTCCATCCACAGAATGAATTGACTCCAGGCCAAGCACCAGTAGTTATCCCCGTTGGGCGATTAGCATAGCAAACACCGGCCTCAATATGATCAAAGAAATAATTAAGTTCAGATTCGTCTTTGGAAAAAATACCTGCAGTTAGGCCGTAATCAATATCATTGGCCCTTTGAATAACTTCAGATAAATCAGTAAAAGTATAAAAATTAAGAAATGGTAAAAATAATTCTGTTTTAGTTAAAATATGATCATGAGGAACTTCAACAATCGTTGGTGCAACAAAATTTCCATCGGCTAAATCCGCTCTTGTGCTTTTTATATCGTTGCCTCCAATTAATATTTTACCACCATTTTTTACCGCCTCTTTACAGGCCCAGTGATAACGTTCAACGGCCTTACTATCGATAACCGGGCCCACGAATACTTCTTTCTTAGTAGGGTCTCCAGTAACTAGTTGAGAGACTGCGGAAATTAATTTTTTTCTAAATTCTTCTGCTATGTCTTGATGGACAAAAATTCGAGATAATTCAGAACATTTTTGTCCAGATAATCCAAATGCCGATTTCCATGTCGCAAAGACTGCTTTATCAATGTCTGCACTTTTACAAATAATTCCTGGATTTTTTCCACCCATCTCTGCAAAGCAAGGTTTAACCCATTTACCGCCGACACTAAAATTTCTTATCAGATCCATTCCAACTTCATAACTACCTGTGAAAGCAATACCTTTTGTCAGAGGATGCTCAACTAAATGTTTTCCAAGTTCTCTTCCTGAACCTTGTACTAATTGAACTACGCCATCTGGCATTCCTGAATCTCTAAAGGCCTCAAAAAGATTTTGAGCAGTCCATGGAGTAGTGGAAGCAGTTTTAAAGACGACAGTATTTCCGGCCACAATAGCACCTGCAATTGCACCTGCAGTAAGTGCCATAGGAAAATTAAATGGTTCAATCACTGCAAACACGCCATATGGTTTTAATACAGAAATTGCATTTTCACCTGGTGATAAAGATCCCATCTGATGAACAAAGCCATCGGCTTTTTCCATTTGAGAAGCATAATAATCAAGTAGGTCAGCAGACTCTTCAACTTCTCCAAGTGCTTCAAGTCTATTTTTTCCAACTTCTAAAGTCATGATGGCCGAAAATTCAAAACGTCGTTCACGAATTTTTTCAGCAGCAATTTTCACCAATCGTACTCTTTCTTTCCAACTAGTTTTAAACCAAGTTTTTTGAGTCTTGTCTGCTAGATTCATGACGTCTTGTAATTTATCTAAGGGAAGTTTTCCATGTTCTGATAAAATACTCTTACAGTTGCTAGGATTGATATTTTGAATTATCCCACTAGATTCAATAGAAGAATTACCTAAATAAGCTGGAAACTTTTTAAGACCCGTTTCTCTTATTTTTTCAACTTGCTGATCGAAGCTCTTGTCAATTTCCAACATGTTTTCAGCGGTAACTGAATAAGTAATTTTAAAAGACATATCTACCTCGTACTATAACTTTGACTCAATCATCATTGATAAGAGTTTGGTTAGTTTTTCTAAATCATTAAAGCTAATATTATGAAACATAGAAATTCTAAATTGATTGCGACCTAATTTTCTATAACCATCTATTCCATAAACAAGCTTTTTCTTTTCAAGTACTTTAATGACATCATCAACATTAACTTTTGAATCAACGTCAATTGTTGCAACGGCCACAGATCTGAATTGTGGTTCTGTTATAAAACATGAAAGGTACGGTTTAGATTCTGCCCAATTGTAAAGTAAGTTTGCCTTTTTCTGAGCTTGTGCTTGAACTTCTTTATATCCCAAAGTGTTCATTAATTTCACTTGTTCATTTAAGAGAAATAACGTGGCCAATGCAGGAGTATTATAGGTCTGATTTAATTCTGAATTGCTAATAGCATTTTTCCAACTCATAATATCTGGAACATATCTAGATTTATCTTCAGCAATTTTTAGTGCACGAGCTTTTGCTTTTGGTGACATGATCGCAATCCACAATCCACCATCACTAGAAAAAACTTTTTGTGGAGAGAAAAAATAGATATCTGTTTTGGAAATATCACAAGGACATTGCCCGCCCCCAGAAGTTGCATCAACGGCCAAAATAGTATTAGCATCGACAACTGGCAACTCTGACAATTGAACACCTGTTGAAGTTTCATTTAAAGTAACAGCAATAAGATCTGAGCCTGCTGTGGCCTTACCATTTATTCCTTTACCAAATTCTACGGCCACTTGATCAGTGTTGATCCAAGGAATTGCTTTTGAGCATTTAAACCATTTTTCAGAAAATTCTCCACAAGTAAAATGAGTTGCTTTTTTCTCAACAATACCAAGGCCTATCATATCAAAAAGTAGAGTTGCCCCTCCATTTCCAAGAACTACAACATAATCAGAAGGCACATTAAAATATTTAACTAAACCGTCTTGGATTTCTTTAACAATATTTTTAACACCAGACTTGCGATGGCTGGTACCCATATAATGCATACCCGTTTTTGCCAGATTATTTAAATGCTCTGTCGGAATGAGTGAAGGACCGCAACCAAAACGTGGATCTGAGGGAATAAGTTCTTTGGGAATTTCAAATTGTGAAAACATAATATAAGTTCCTTGTTAAAAAAGTATTATAACACTTTTATTAATAAATAAAACTGCGTCCAAATTTGGCACAATCTTTTTCGTAAATATCTAACCAATCTAGTTCTTCTTTAGTCATAATTAATTTATTAATTAAATCATGATCAAAACCTACAAAGACAAGCGAACGAAAGTGGAGCATTCCTGTCAGAGTTGGATGTTTTTCAACTACCACTACGTTTTCCAATCTTACTCCTCCAAATCCAGGAAGATAAATACCTGGCTCTAGTGAACCTACTAAATTCTCAACTAATGGAATGTTTGAAGTCATAGAAATTCGATATCCACTTTCATGAACATTTATCCCTACTCCATGACCAGTCCCGTGATTGTAATTATATCCATATCCAAACATCGGTCTTCTGGTGATTCCATCTACTAAACTTCCCCAAGCACCTGATGGAAAAATAGCATTCATGGCATGTAAAAGAGATTTCAATACTAATGTATAAATTTCTTTTTGCTTATCAGATGCTACACCACCAGAAAAAAATGTTCGCGTTGTATCTGTTGCATAACCTGATTCAAAATATCCCCCAGAATCTAAAAGCATTAATCCACCTTCTGTTACAGCAATATCTTTTGAAGGTGTAGAAAAATGAATGATTGAAGAGTTTGCACCAAATGATGAAATAGTTTTAAAGCTTTGAGCTAATGCACCGTTTTTTTGATAAAATGAATTGCATTCATTATAAAAATCTAATTCAGAAAATTGATCATTATTTTTCACATGTGCTTTAGCTGAAGTGATAGTTTCAAAAATAGATTTATCTGCTCTGTTAAAAGACGATTTCATTGATTCCAACTCAACAGGATTTTTAATGGCATGAAAATTATTAATCCCTAAAGGCAAATTACTTAGTTTCTCTAGACCATAAAAAGAAATAAGTTTTTCATAATCAGCAGCATTGATCGTTTTATCGGAATAATAAATTTTTGATATTAATGGAAGAGGTTTTAAAAATTTTTCTAATTTACTAAAACTTCCTATTGTCACTTCTACTGAAGAATTCTTAATTTCGCCTTCACAGTGCTCTAATAATAAATAGACTTTTTCTCGTGTCGCCAATGCTTTTGATCTAAATATACTTTGATAGGGAAGCTCATATCTTCTTAAATTTGTCAGCCAAGCAATTGAATCAAGTGCTGAAATATAGATTGCCTCGTCATCTTTTAAAATGCGATTTAATTTTTCCTTTGTTGATTCACCAACCAGGGAAAGATCTAATTCAATAATTTTTTTATCAAAAGATATTTCTTCAAATTGTAGAACTTGTTCTAGTTCAGCATTATTATATAAATGTAAATTAGTAATCGCTCTAAATTCTTGCGCTAAAGCCAAATCTAATCGATCTCCTTCCGCTCCAAGGCTTGTCATCTTGCGAGTTTGAACAGCTTCAAACATTGCCAAATTAAGAGATGATGAAAGAGGAACTTTAACGACTTCTACTAAAGTACTATCTACTTCCAAATCGGCTTGTTCGTAATAACGTCCATCGACAAATAAAAGGACACGGCCTTCAAGAGGTACAAGGACTGCAGCAGTTGAACCTGTAAAATTGGTCACATAATATCTATGGCAATCTTCTAGTGGAACATATTCATTCAAAAAAATATCTGAACTTGAAAAATAAAAAGTGGAAAGATTCTGCTCTTTCATCCATGCCTTAATTAACTGAATATTGGTAGAAGTAGAATTTTTTTTCATAAGCCAAACCTTTTCACTAAAGTAATTCTTTCTATAAGCCGATCACATGAAACACAGTATATCGCAACTAGAGGAGCATATGAAATTAAAACTTAGTCCAACATTGGTCATTCTGGGATTATTTTTATTTAAAGTTGGTGTATTCGACAATATAAGAAGTATTGCTCATCATCATGATGACAATTTACGCGGACCGAGTTCAGAACGAGATAGAAATTTTAGTATTCGTTAAGTTGTTCAATATTTTTTACTAATCTTACAAAATCCTCTCCACGTTTTTCATAATTTAAATATTGATCAAAAGAAGGAAATCCTGGTGAAAAAAGTAGTACCCCATCAAAATGTTCGCGCTTTATATCTTGTATAGTTTCTTTCAGTGTTACTAATTTTTTATAGTCTACTTTTGATTGAATTTCTGCCTCAATTTCATCACTCATCTCGCCAATAAGATAAATTCGATCAACACTTTTCAATAAGATTTCAAGAATAGGCAAAATAGAATCACCATGACCTCTTTTTTTTCCACCAATAATCAGGAACAGTTTTTTAGACTTTTTATCCATTGCCTTTACGGCCGTAAGTGTCGCATCCCAGTTTGTACTTTTTGCGTCGTTATATGATTTGAAATTCTGAGATGTTTCAATAAACTCTATTCGATGATGAACCCCACAAAAAGTATCGATTGATTTTTGAATATCTAATTTATTTAATTTTAATTCAAAAACAGTGTGCAAAATAAAAAGTAGATTTATTTTATTATGAATTCCTGGAAGTTTAAATTTTGATAAATCAAAACTGATTTCCAAATTATCAATATCTATGGCAATTTTTCTAGGTTTTTGAGTCATTACCCATTCTTTTATTAATGGAAAATTTTCAGGGTAAATAATTAAGTCACTTTCTGTCATATTTTTTGAAATAAAAAACTTTGATCGTCCATAATCTTCAATCGTTTGATAACGTTCCCCATGATTTTGATAGAGATTTAAAAGAATGGCGATATTGACATGAAATCGTTCAATACTTTCTAATTGAAAGCTTGAGAGTTCTAATAAAATATAATCATAATTAATTGTTGAATTAGTAAAATGCTCGATGGCCATCTCACAAAATGGAATACCTATATTCCCACCAATAAATGCTTTTTTCCCCGAGGTAACTAGCATTTCTCCTAGAAAAGTAGTCGTCGTTGTTTTTCCATTAGTTCCAGTAATACCAATAATAGGTTTAAGTGCGTTATTACTTTCTAAATAACGATAGGCCAGTTCAATTTCACCCCAAATTTCGATATCTTGTTTTAAGACAATTTCTCGAGGTATACCGGGACTTAAAATAACAAGATCGGCCTGATCTAGGATAAGTGCAATATCAGGATCATTTGTGTTGCGTCCAGAGACATTTACACCTAATAATTGCAAGAGTTTCAAAGCAGAATTGCCAGAAACGCCTAAACCAAGAACCAAAACATTTTTATTTTTAAGATCAAACATATTAGATAGAATACCTTATGAATTTTAAAAGTCAGGCCATAGAGCTTCATAATTTTTTATTAGAATATTACCCTATTTGGGGTCAGGAGATAATGGACGAATACCCCAAGACAATTAAAGATTACCCCTCCCCATGGATTGAAGAATTAAATCAACTAAACCAAGAAGAGCTTTTTCTTATAGATAGCAAACAATCTTTCAATAAAATAAAATCCAAAGATTTTATTTTATTTTTAGAACGGATACAAAAGATAACCAATATTTCCAAGATTGAAGAGACTCCTGAATTGGCCTTAGAAGATTGGGCCTATACAGGTGTTAAATTAAAAAAACGTCATGAGATACAAAAAATTGTACCAAAAATAAAAAACATATTTGAAAATAATATGATTACGCATATTAACGATATCGGCGGTGGAGTAGGCCATCTTTCTAGAATTTTAGCTCATTATCACTTCATCCCCACCTTCTCTATTGACCAAAATAAAACTTTCCAGGAAATCGGCGAAAAACGCATGAAGCAATTTAGAAAAATTCCTGATGCTGCCAAAGTTACTTTTATCAATATGAAATTTGGAGAAGATCAACACACTCAACAAGTATTTACACCTGAGAGTTTTTCTATTGGTCTGCATACCTGTGGTAACTTAGCAATCAAACTACTTGAAACAAATATTGAAAAGAAGACAATGGGCCTATTAAGCTTTGGCTGTTGTTATCATCTGATTAAACGAGATTCTCAATTCTTCCTCTCTGACTATTACCTAAAAAATAATTTTCTTAAATTAAATCTATACGGCCTTAGTCTTGCGACACGATCTCATGCTGAAACAAATTTTGCCAACTACTTAAAAAAAGAAAAAGTTAAAAATTATCGATATGGTTTTCATCTTTTCATGATGAAACATTTCAATCGAACTGATTTATTAGATATTGGTGAATGCCCACTCCATACTTATGACAAACCTGTATCTCATTATATCATGACCAAATTAGCTACATGTAATATTATTCATTCCTTTGATCATAATTACATAGAACAGTTTTTTAATTCACCCGAAATACAGAAAGAACTAAGGACGATGTTTTTATGTAATATTATTCGTTGGCAAATTGGTCGTGTATTGGAAGTTTTCTTACTTATTGATCGTTGTCTATTTTTAGAAGAAAATGGCTATGATGTAAAACTTGAACAATATTTCAAAGAAGCGCTTTCGCCCCGAAATTTAGGAATTTTGGGAGTACTCGCGCCTAAAAAATAAATTATCTTAAAAAAAGCATATCGTAATATTTTGGCAAATGATAAAACTGACTTGGAATTAATTCTTCAAGTGCATTACAAATATGCGCCATCGATACTGAAAGCGGCATTAATTCATTAGCAATTTTTTCAGCGTATTTTTGATGATCATCATGACCTAATTCCAACTCTTTTAAGAGCATTTGAGACTTCTCATGAATTTCATCCACTTTTATAGAGACTTTATTAAAACTATCCATTTCAAAACGAGAGGCAACCCCAATTTCTTTTTGATTGAGAATAAGCTTTGATAGAAGATTTTTATAGTCTAAGGCAGAAGGAATAACAAACTGATGAATCATATCAATAAATGTTTCAAATTCAATTTCTCTGATTTTAATATATCGCTCTAATAAAACATTATATCTTGTTAAAACTTCTTCTTCTTTATAGATTTCTAAATCAACTAAGAATTTAGAATTAGCTTTTTCCGCTAAAACTAATAACGCCTCTGGAGTAGTTCTAAGATTTGGCAATCCTCGTCTTTTAGCTTCTTCCAACCACTCTTTAGAGTACCCATCACCGTTAAAAACGACTTGAAAAGAGTTGCCCATATGTTTTTTAATCAAATTCATGAGCCCCTGATCAATAGAGAGGCCTCTAGCAATATCTTTTTCTAAAATAATATTAGATTCATTCATGACTTCTGCCACTGCTGCATTTAAAATCGTCATAGGAAAGCCAATAGCTTGACTCGAACCTACCGCTCTAAATTCAAACTTATTTCCAGTGAATGCAAATGGCGAAGTTCTATTTCGATCAGTATTATCTAAAAGCAAATGTGCTAATTGATTTGAACCTAAGTTTAAGACATTATTTTCTGTAGGGGTAAAAGACTTGTCCTCCATTATGGCCCTAAAAATTTTATCAAGTGTATCACCAAGGTGAGCAGAAATAATACTTGGAGGTGCTTCATTTGCACCCAGACGATGATCATTTCCCGCACCCGAAATGGCCATACGTAAAACTTTAGCATGACGATTAAGAGCTTCAACAATCATTGCAACAGTAGCAAGAAATCTCATATTTTCATGAGGTTCATTTCCAGGTTCTAAAAGATTTAAACCAGTATTATCACTCATTGACCAATTGACATGCTTACCTGAACCATTAATTCCAGCAAAAGGTTTTTCATGTAAAAGAACCATCATATCGTGTTTTTCTGCAACTCTTCTCAGTGTTGTCATAATAACTTGATTATTATCTGCGGCCACATTGGATTCTGTAAAAATAGGAGCTAGTTCAAATTGCCCTGGAGCAACTTCGTTATGGCGCGTTTTTGCAGGAATTCCCAACCGATGAAGATCGTAGTCCAACTCTTGCATGAAAGCTAAAATACGATCAGGAATTAAACCAAAATAATGATCTTCTAATTGCTGATTTCGTGTTGGTAGTGCTCCAAAAAGAGTTCTACCTGTCATTACTAAATCTGGTCTTGCATAATAAAAACTTTTATCTATTAAAAAATATTCTTGTTCAGCACCACAGGTAACTTGAACTGAAGTTGCATTAGTATGTCCTGCTAATTGTAGAAATTTAGTAGCAGCGGAATTAATTTTGGCAATTGATTTTAAAAGAGGAGTTTTGACATCCAAAGCATCACCATTATAGGAAACGAACGCAGTTGGAATACAAAGAGTTCTGCCATTTGTAGATTCCATTAAAAACATTGGAGAAGATAAATCCCAAGTTGTATATCCTCTGGCTTCAAATGTAGATCTTGAACCACCATTAGGGAAAGATGAAGCGTCTGGTTCACCTTGTAATAATTGGCTAGCAGATAATTTTTCTATGGCCTTTCCAGCTTTATTGAATTGAAAAAAAGCATCATGTTTTTCGGCCGTTCCACCTGTTAAAGGCTGGAACCAATGACAAAAATGAGTTGCGCCATTTTGGCAGGCCCACTCAGTAACTGCTTTAGCGACGATCTCAGCATGTTCTCTTCTAATACCATGACCATCTTCTACAGCCTTTAAGATTTCTTTCTTTATAGATTCGGGGATATCATTCGATGTTTTAAAATCAAAAGTAAGTTCTCCGTAATATTCGCTTACTTTTTTAACGAATCCTCTATTATCTAAGGGAATATTGAATTTTTTCGGTAATCTAGTGGTCGATATTTTCATTAAATCTCCTTTTATTAAGGAGATTGTAAAAGGAGTTACGCAGGAATTAAAGTATTAATTTAAATAGTTTTAAGGCACATCATTGCGACCATTGTAAAAAAAAGTAACAGAGTAGCGACAGTGGCCTGCATTTCTTCTGGCATCATTAAAGTAATCTCCGATAAAAATTATACTTCTCAAATATGGCAAATTTTTCTAAAGTCGACAATAGGCTTTATGAAAATAATACACGAAATATGTCATTCACCTGAGAATGGCTTTATAAATTCCCGGACAGCACTTAAAAACCTTCTAAAATTAGTTGGAGAAGATGTATTTGATTTAAAAATTGATTTACATCTTACAAATTATCGAGAATTAACTAACTTTCCTCTCTATTATACCTCACTTTCACACACTAAAGATTTGGGGGCTGCTGTCTTAGCACTTAAAACAGAAGTACGAGGAATTGGAATAGATATTGAATGGTCTACAAGAATAATTAAACCAGGTGCGGAAAAATTCTTTGTCAATCAGGCCGATAATCATTCCCTCTCTCCCATTGAAACTTGGACCGCAAAAGAAGCAGCTTTTAAAGCATTATCGCCGCTGAATTCATATCCTGGAACACTTGTGCTATCTAAAATCATTATCCAAAATTCTAATTTTTTTACTTTAGAACAACCAGAGATTATCGGGTCTTTTGTCACCACTCATCAGCAAGGTTATGTCTTAACGATTGCTACTATTTCTCTTTAAGGACAGCAGTTACTTCTCTACCTAAAAGTGGTATCAACAAGATAGCTAACATTATTAAAAACGCTCCCAATATATTAAGAGGACTTAAAACTTCTTTAAAAATAAAATAACCAAAAATAGCAGCAAATGGAGACTCCATTAGAAAAATGAGGCCAGCAATATGGGTAGGGATTTTTTTTTGAGCAATAACTTGAATAGAAAATGCAATCATACTTGAAAAGATACTTGAAAAGAGTAACCCTAGGACTACATTTTGAGTTGCTGTAACATGAATTGGTCCCTTTACAAAAAAAGCAATTAAACATGACAAGATTCCAACGAAAAAATTTTGTAAAAAATTAAATTCAACAGGTGAATCAATTTCTTTTGCAATAAATCCAATATAAATAATATGAATAGCACCAAATACAGCACAAAGAAGAGTGAGAAAATCACCAGAATTGAGTCCTGTTAATTTTAAATTACACATAAGGGCCATACCTATAAAGGCCAGCATAATCAGGGCCCAAAAAGTGGCTTTATATTTTTTTTTAGTTAGAATCATCATAAAGAGTGGAACAAACAATGCGTATAGCGTAGTTATAAAACCACTTTTAGCAACAGTCGTGGTGCTTAAGCCAATGGTTTGAAACAAAAGGGTACACATTAAAAAAAAAGAACTAATCATTGATTTTTTTAATATTTTTGGATTTTTCCAAAAAGATTTTCTATAAATTAAAAAAGGAAAACCTAGGAATCCTGCAAGGAGAAAACGTAAAGCGTGGGCCCAAAATGGATCAAGAGTTTCAAATGTCCATCGGGTAGCAATGAAACCGAATCCCCATATAATTGTAGAAATTAATAAGAGAGTAATATTACCAAACATAAAATTCTTTAATTATTTTGAGCATAATAATATTTCATCATTTCTTCATGAGGTGAACCAACAATAGGTTGATACTTATATGTAAATTTTGCCCGCGCAGGTAGAGAAATAAGTATCGAATCAGTTCGACCGTTAGTTTTTAGTCCAAACATCGTTCCCCTGTCATGGAGTAAGTTAAATTCAATATATCGACCGCGACGATGTAATTGAAAGTCTTCATCAGCTGTCGTAAATTCTTCATCTTTTCTTTTTTCGACAATAGGGAAATAGGATTGAATAAAATAATTTGATAAATCTTTTACCATTGCAATATCAGCATCTAAATTGCCACTATTAAAGTGATCAAAAAAGATTCCGCCTATGCCTCTCATCTCATTATTTCTATGTTTATTCACAAAATATTCATCACAAGTTTTTTTCATTTTATCATATGAACCATAGGGCATACATGCAATCTTCCAAACTTGATGAAAATAATCAAAGTCTTCCTTATGTGGATAGTAGGGCGTTAAATCTGCACCACCGCCGAACCAAAAGTTATCTCCGGCATGAATCATTCTAAAATTAGCGTGGACTGTTGGTACTTTGGGATTTCGAGGATGAATAATTAGAGAAAGACCACAGGCCCACATTTCTTGATTATTTGCCCCTAGCTTATTTGCAAAATCAGGATCAATTTTACCGAATATAAGCGAGGTATTTACACCAGCATTTTCAATAATGTCACCTTGAAAGGCGAGAGTAAGTCCTCCCCCACCTGGCCTATTCTCATGATCAGTTCTCTCCCAATTGTCATTTACTAAACCAATAGCTGGATCCATTTGTCTTAGTTTTTCAGTTATTTGACTTTGAAGTCCTAATAAATGCTGATGAAATTGTAGCTTTTTATTTTCTAAATCATCTAGCATCGTGGATATCCTTAAAGCAAATATATATAAATTTAGTATATTCTATTTAAACATAATAAGTTAAGATTTTATATGCTTTTTCTTAAATCAATTATTATATCCCTAGCAATATTTTTTTCTATTTCCGAGAATTCCTATGCATTAATTAATGTCTCCCCTTTAAATATTGAACAAGATATAAGTAGTAATTTTGCATTAGGTAAACAGAATGACTTGCAAGATGAAAATCAATCCTTGAAACTTGGCTATTTCAATGGTTACCGCTGGGCAAGCCTCACTTTAAAGAATAGCACTAATGAAAATTTAAACAAATATATTTATTTTGATAGTTTAACAGGTTTTATTGATCTCTATTCTTCTGCTTCTCTAAAATTAATAGCAACCACAGGTAGCTCGATACCATATTTAACAAGATCAACTCCTAGTATTTTTGCAGCATTTTCAATTTCAATCCCCCCCCTAAGTCAGCAAAAATTTTCCATTAGAATTAAAACTCCTCATAATTTTAATTCTAAAGTTTACTTGGGAAGTCTAGATACTCTATTAACAAAAGAAGTTCAGAAAATGACTTTTATTGATTTTTATATTGGAGGAATACTTAGTTTAATCATTTATAATTTTTTTATTTTTGTTTTTCTCAAAGATAAAGACTATCTCTATTATTGTTTATTTTCATTTAGTTTTATGCTCACTATTTTAAATATTCATGGGCTTCTAGATAAGTTTTTTCAATTCAAAAGTCTGAGCATCTCACACCATTTAATTTCATTCTCTGCTATTACTTTGTTTTTTGCTACACTATTTACTTTTAATTTTTTAAAAATAAAATCTAGAGTTAAGAAAATAAACAACTTCTATCAAGCTATCTTGGCACTCAGCATATTCCTCTTTTTTATTGGAATGACTCCATTAGAATTTAATTACCCACAGTTTTTTGGACTCCTCATTGATATAACACTAGTGACTGCTAATTTAGTTTTTATTGGATGTGCAATTCATTTATATACTAAAAGTAATTCTGCAAGGTTTTATTTGTACTCATGGATTTTTGTAGGATTTTCACTACTCTCATGGTTTGGAATGACCTTTGGGATTATACCTAATAACTTTTTTAGCCAGCACTCACTTTTGTATGCCAATCTAGGACAAATGCTGATACTTTCACTTGCACTTGCATTTAGAATTAATAAAGTTACTCAAGAAAAATTAGAAGCAGAAGTACGAGCACTTCAAAAAGATAAATATCAAAGACTAGTTCGTGTTCTTTCTCATGATATAGCTAATTCACTTACAATCATTAATACATATTCGAATTTTTTAGTAACTTCCAAAAATCTAGAACCTAAGACTCATAAGATAATGGAGAAAATATTTATCGCGGCAGAAAATATAAAAAACATTTTAACTAATGTTCGCGAAGAAGAACTTCTAACTGAACGAAAAAAAGAAATGCAGTTTCATCCAGTTAATATCTATGAAACGATTCAACTTTCGGCAATAGTATTCGAGGAAAAACTTTTAAACAAAAATATTAAATTAGTAATAGATGTTCCCGAAAACCTAGAAATCATGGCCAATAAAACTTGTGTTCTTAATAATATTATAAATAATATTATTTCAAATTCAATTAAGTTTTCTTTTCCAGATTCTTCTATCGAAATTTCAACCCAATTTACTACCGGGAATATTGCACTTATTTTTCGTGACTATGGACGTGGAATTGATCCAGAACTCATTCAAGATATTTTCTTTAGCCAAAAACTAATTTCATCAGACGGAACTCAAGCCGAAAAAGGAAATGGATTTGGGACAACTCTTATGCGTGAATATGTAGAATTATTTGGTGGAAAATTAGAAGTAAGATCCTTTCCCAAACTAGATAACTCAACACTTTCAGGAACTACTTTAAAAATTACCTTTCCAGTATCAACCTGACACCATTATATCTCCATAATAGACATAAAAGCTCCGGTTTTACACTATAATCATGGCATTCAATATGCACTAAGCCTCATATCAAATAACTTTGGGGGGACACAATGTTAACTAATAAAAAACTATTTGCTCTAGCACTTCTTCTTTCAACAACTCTATATATGAAAAATGTTCATGCGCTTGAGCAAGCACTGGCCACAATTAGTAATGATGATAGTAAAAATACCTACGAACTAGTAGTTGATACATCAGAAGAAAATGGATCAATTAAAACATTTTACAAAGATATTTTTTTAAATGGTAAAAAAACATCGCGGGAGTCATTAGATTATAAAGTTTTAATACAGAATGGAATGGTCCTAGAAAAAAGAGACAAATATATTATCATGAGTTTAAAAAGCGACAACTTCGATGAAGAACAAGGTGGAATTATAACTGTTGATACTCTTTATAATGGCGCTAATGGCTCACGTAAAGAATATGACATTTCTATGGCCAAGGATAAAGCTGGCTGGACATTAATGAACCAAGGAAAAATAGTTAAACAAATTTATATTCAAACTAATAAAGTTTTATTCCTTGGTGCAGTCGGAATTAAAAATCTTATTATGAAATAATACTTTAAATCAATTTTTCGAATGAGCATAAAATCGATAATTTTGGTTTTGTTTTTGACTATTTTCGCTTGTTCGAGAATTAGATGCACAGCTTGTAAGTGTAACTAAAATAATTAAAGCAATAAAAAAAAATTTCATTATCAACCTCCATGTAATCATTTGAAGAAATCCTTTCTTCAGTTAATAATTAGAGTTGCTAAATTGGTGCCAATATTTTTTTTAGATTTCAGTGCCAATATGTCAAAATTAATTTCCTATATTGTAAGATGCACCTAAAAGTATTTTAATTATAGTGGAAGAAACGAGTGCTCCTATGCCTCTGGCAGCACCCAATTCACCTTTTAAAGACCATGCTGGACCTAGTGTATATATAACTCCACCTTGACCGCCAATTTCAAATAAAATATCATTTTTAATGGCAGACTTTGTAGAATACACCAGATAGCCCATACCAATTGAAGGCCCTGCATAATAACGAAGTTTGGGAATTAATTTCATTTCAAAATTGGTGTCACTTACAACTGCCATCGTTGCAACTTTTCCAAAATAAAAATTTAATCCAAAAGTTCCACTATAATATTTATCTTTTGAGGTGGCCATAAATGGGCCAATAATTTTTAATGAATAAGCTCGTGTTAAGTTTGGAAAATATTCATAGGTAAGAGCAAATGGCATAGCTGAGGCAGTTCCAGAATAAGGTACAGTAGCAGCAGCAGTCGTTCCATCTGTTGCAGTTAGTTTATCGGGATTTTCTGCGTAATTAGTGGCTGGTGCCATTTAACCTGAAAATTCAATATTTTTTATAAGAAAT
>JAVHRK010000025.1:0-1185 GCA_036171615.1 Bacteriovoracaceae bacterium | reverse complement strand
TAGTGGGAAGCATCGTTTCTTGAATATTTCAGTCTGATAAAGGGCATGAATTTAAAACTCTTGTAAAATCTAGTTACCACAATTTATTTTATAGGAGAGAGCCCATGCCCATTCATGAGTTTACACAATCACTTCAACTTCCGGAACTAAAAATTTTATCAACCAAAAGAACATCTAAACTCGACTATGTTTTTGAGATGATTAAGACGTCACCGTTTGAGGTTTGTCCTAAATGCGCTACAAAATCCTCAACTATTCATGATCATGTATGGGTAAAAATTAAAGATGCTCCAGTGAGAGATCGATACATTTACCTTAAAATCAAAAAAAGGCGCTTCCTTTGTAAAAAATGTAAGAGGCCATTCACTGAACCAGTTGCTGGAATTAGAAAGGGATTTAGGACCACTGAGCGCTTTAGAAAGCATATCATGTGGTGCTCTGATAATTTTTCGAACCTTAGTCAAGTTCAACGACAATTAGATATTTCATCATCATTAAATCATAAGGCCTATTACGAACAACTTGGACTTCAAGTTAAAATGATTCAAAATGAGTGGGCCACCACCATTGGAATTGATGAGCACTCCTTTAGAAAAAACAAGAAAGGCGGATATCGAGATTTTGCAACTATCTTTGTGGAATATTCTCATAAACGTGTTCGCGAATTGGCCTTAGGGCGAAGTCCTGCAGAACTTTTTAGCAATGAAAAACTAATGGCCATTCCAGGACGAGAACATGTTAAAAATGTCATTATTGATCTTTCCAAAACTTATCATAGATTTGCTCGTGATTTTTTTCCCAATGCCAGAATTGTCGCTGACCGATTTCATGTGATGAGATTGTTTAATAATATCGTCAATACCTATCGAAAAAATATTACAGGCGACAAAAGGAAAAATCCTATTCGTAAAATCCTCTTGAAACGATCAGCTGATCTTGATCCACATGTGAGGCGTGTGACTGAACGATGGCTTAATGAAAATCCTGCCGTTCGTGAAGTTTATTATTACAAAGAGGCCATGCATCGTTTCTATCGAATAAAGGGAATAAAGCATGCCAAAAGAGTTTTAATAAAATTAACTGATCAGATGGCCAATTCAAAGTTGCCTGAAATAAAAACACTGAGAAAAACCATTTGCCAATGGAGGAATGAAATTCTGCAGTTCTTCGAAAATGGTCTAACTA
>JAVHRK010000024.1:0-1210 GCA_036171615.1 Bacteriovoracaceae bacterium | reverse complement strand
ATTGAGTTTTTAGTGCTTTTGGCCAAAGAAGGGGTCTCTGTTTAGAATAGTTTTACTACGAACAATTTTAACAGGAGAACCCGATGCTTCAGCTTAATGTAAATTTACCAGAACTGCGTGACATGGCCAAGAAAATTCCTACTCTGGGTGGAATTGGCGTGATGGAATTAATGAAGCTCGACATAAAATCTCAGGCAATAGATTTTATGAACGGCTTAATGGATTGTGAGTTTGAATTATTTCTGGGCCGCGAAAAATACGAACGAGTTGCCGGAGTTGAAATTTCGGAGCGGCATTTAAGGAACGGCCACTATCAAAGAACCTTTGCTGTAAAAGGCTTTGGTCGACTTGATGTCAAGGTTCCGCGTGACCGCCAGGGAAAGTATCAAACAAAAGTTCTGGAACCGTATAAACGCAATGAGGCCTCAATTGAAGAAGATGTTGCAATACTTTATCTTCTAGGTTCAAGCACCAGAACGCTGGCCCTCATTTCAGAGCGATTACTCGGCACTAAAATAAGTGCTAGCAAAGTGAGTGAGTGTTCAGGCCGCTTAATGGAATCAGTGGAAAAATGGCGGTCACGCCCTCTCACTGAAAATTTTAAATATTTGTATCTTGATGGCACATATTTCTCAATGAGAATTGATAAAAAAATAGTAAAAGTTTGCGTTCTTGTTGTGATCGGAGTTGATGAAAAAGGTTTTAAACAAGTGATTGCATTACAAGCCGGCGACAAAGAATCTGCAGGAACATGGAGACAATTATTTAAAGATTTAAAGTCAAGAGGCCTCAATAGACATGCCATTAAACTTGGGATTATGGATGGTTTACCCGGGCTAGAAAAAGTTTTTAAAGAAGAATTTCCAGGGGCAAAAATACAGCGGTGCCAAGTTCATGTTGCAAGAAATGTTATCTGTAAAGTTCCGCAAAACATGAAGCAAAAAGTTGCTGATGATTTACGCTCAATTTTTTATGCCTCTACCAAAGAGAAATCGATGGAGTTTTTTGCAGAATTTAAACGTTGCTACGAGAAGGATGTACCTTCAGCAGTAAAATGCTTAGAGGCATCCCTTGAGTCTACGTTATGTTTTTTTGCGTTCCCTGCTGATGAATGGATCGCTCTTAGAACAACCAATCCGATAGAACGACTGAATAAAGAATTTAAAAGGAGGACAAAAAGTATGGAGATTGTTGCTGGTGAAGCAAGTTG
>JAVHRK010000023.1:0-64785 GCA_036171615.1 Bacteriovoracaceae bacterium | reverse complement strand
AATTTCTTATAAAAAATATTGAATTTTCAGGTTAAATGGCACCAGCCACTAATTACAAAAGAGTTTTCAGAAGTTACAAAGCTTGCAAGCAATACTTCATCATTATTATCTGATGCCGAGGTGTTAGTGTCTAGTGATAATGATGTATACAGAGATTTATCATTTAGTGCGAGTATTGAATTAGATGGAGTTATTTTAGGTCGCTTGTCATCAGATTTATTAGCTATGGCAAAGGCACCATTTTTTGATAAAGGAAAATTACCAGTAATCGTTGCTAATTCAGAAAAAAATTTATCAGCTTTTCTTGATGTATTAAGTAAAATGGGTGGTTCTGAAAAAGTATCAGTCCTTGATATGTCCCTTCTTTCACTTAACTCTCAGGTTTTAAATGCAGGTTTACCTGGAAAAATACTTTTAGTTGTAGATGATGAAACTTCAGCACAAGTAAAAGTACTCAATACATTTTTTTCAAAATCTCTAAATGCTGCAATCTTATTTATTGATCAATCAAATTCAAGCTTAAGAACTGCCTTGACTCTGCCTGTCCTTAAAGATGCATCCTCAGTTTTATGGAATAATAAATCGGTTGTCTTTAGTAATCCATTAAGAGCAACTGGAGTTACTAAATCAATGGCCTTTATTCAAACAACATTCGATAGTTTTGAAGATTTGATTTCCTTAGGACAAAACTTAACACTTTCTGGATCAGAGCTAATCGCAAATATGAAAAAAGAAATTAATCGTACAAGTTTTTTCACTCCTAATGACACCGTAAGAACATTTAACCTAAAAGCATTAGCTGAAATACTCAATATTAATACCGCCTATGACTTATCAGGTGGTATTTTTGGCAAAGATAGTAAAATTGCAAAACTAATTGATAAAGATGGTAATTTATTAGTAAATCAATTAAAAGCTTCTGCAGCAGCTGGAGTGAGTGAAGCTAGCCTATCTACAATTTTACCGGCGATTTCAATGAGAGATACAATCTTATCTTCGATTAATTTTTATGGTGATATCTCAAAGAAAATAAAAGGTTCTATTAAGACTACACTTGAATCTATTATGAGAAATTTAGAAAGTAGCTATAAATCGCAATTAAAAAAGCTTGATAATACTCTTTCAAGTAATGCTTATAATAAAGCTATGATTCAAAGACCTTTTGCAATTCTATCTCCTTCATTTCCTTCAATGTAAAATATCTTGGCCGATGCTTTTTAAGTATCGGCCTATTTCATAATAAGTTGTTTGGCCCCAACAATACCTATTAATGCAAGTCTATGTGCAATAGCTTTAATTTGTGTAATAGGTCTCCCTTCATAGTATAACTTCCAGCCAGATGTATCTTTTGCTAGGAATAAGTCATATTTTATTCTTTTACCTGTAAGTCCATTATAAAGTGTATCTATTGAGATTTGTCCACCTTGTTGATCATCAAAATTTAAAACATTTATTTTCGCAAGAACATAGTGTCCTTTAGGACCAAGCTGGAGTCCTTCATCTACAAAAGTTTTAAATGTTAAAACATTTTGTTGAGACATGTTTCCATTTAACATGTTATTAATGGAGAAATTTTTTAGTACATTATCTTGCTCATCAACAGATGCAATAAATTGATAGGTTTGTGAGTCGACATCAGTAGTGATTGTGGCAAGAATTTGATCAGATGCTCTTGAAATACTGGCGAAAATAATAATTGAGATTAGAAACGAAAGCCCTAGTAATTTTTTTGATTGAATCACCTTTTTTATCCCCCTCAGATTTATTATAAAAATCTAAGTGTGTTAAATCATGAATTCAAATTTATATAAAATATAAAAAAGTTATAACCAATATAACTTTTTACAATCTGTTAAAGTTTTAAACCAGGGATAGCGAACTAATGTGTTTTTTTAATGAAATTAAACAATTTTGAATTTATAATATACATATGAAAATGCTATGTCTTATACTTTTATTACCTTTGAATCTATATGGAAGTCTTAATATTGCCATTTTAGATACTGGTTTTTGTCCTAGTTTACTTGTAACCAGTCAAAATATCAAAATTAATAAAGTGGTAGATTTAACTGGGACAATTAAGAATGACTATTGTCAGAAATTTAATATTCATTCAGAACGATTTCATGGCCATTTAGTATTAGAAGAATTTCTTCATTATCTAGTTCCAACGACAGAGAAAATTAAAATAACTCCTTTTGTGGTTTTTGATAGTAGTGGACTTCAAAAAGAAATTTATTGGAAAAAATTTATTAATAAAAAATTTGATTTAGTTGTTTCAGCAGTTGGACTAATTTCTTCTCTAAACATATCAAGACATTTAAGTGGGGTTTGGTTTGTTGCGGCTCCCCGAATTGGTCCCAATATTAAAAAAGATTCAATTATATATCCGGCAAATATCGCGCCTCAAGATAATCTTTTCTTAATTGGAAATTATTTTTCAGGAACTAAGATACTTTTTGATGAGGCCCAGCTTTATCAAAAACAGATTAAATATTTTTTTCCAAAGGGAGATGGAGGTCTGGTTGGGACATCCCGAGCTGTTTCTGAAGCAGCTGCTAGAGCGATTATATTATGTAGAAAATCTTTTGAAACAAATCTGCAAAAATGTTTAGAAAATAATAAAGCAGTCATTGGAAATATGGTTACTTACTAGGATATTTATGAACTTAAAAGAACTAAAAAAATTAATTAAATTAAAATCTTCAAAAAAACGAGCAGAAGGTTCTTCACGGTTTTTTAAAACTAAAAAAGGGGAATATGGCCATGGTGACTTCTTCTTAGGAATTACTGTACCCGAATCCCGCAAACTTGCTGCCCTTGCTGAAAACTTAGAACTTAGTAATATTAAAATACTTCTCAATTCGAAATGGCACGAAGAACGTTTTATGGGGATTATTATTCTTGTAAACAGATATTCAAAAAATGAGCATTTACAAAAATCTATTTTTGAATTTTACCTGAAAAATCTAAAATGTATTAATAACTGGGATTTAGTAGATTCATCTGCTGATAAAATAATTGGTCACTATTTCTATAATAATTTAAATAAAAGTGATGCAAGAACAAAAATTATTTCTTTTGCCGAGTCCTCTGATCTATGGGAACGGAGAGTCGCAATTTTAAGCTGCTTTTACTATATTAAAATGCAAGACTATTCATTTATTTTATTACTTTCAAAAAAATTAATTAAAGATGAACACGATCTAATTCATAAGGCCTTAGGTTGGATGTTAAGAGAGGTCGGCAAACGTGATCTAGACATATTAATGCAATTTATTAATAAATATAAATATGAAATGCCTCGCACTATGCTTCGTTATGCAATAGAAAAAATTAATGAAAATGAAAGAAAAGAAATCCTACGGTCGAGTAATAGGCGCTGAACATCCTGGATGTTTAATATTATAATCCATATTGCATTCTAAAATTTTATCAGCATCTGTTTTCCCGTAGTCAAGTTTGCATGGATTTGGTGGACACACTTCTTTGGGTAAAGTTACGGCCGCAACACATTTTTTATTTTTTGATTTTCTCAAGCATTCCAGTATTTTGTCATCTTTTAGACCTTTACATTTATTGACGATGTCATCCTTACAGGAATCCAGCGGAGATTTTGCTTGAACTTCTGATTTACAAATATCATTTAATTTATTGATACACTCTTTCTGAAGTTTTTCGGGTTGAAGGTGACATTTTTTAATACCACTTTCACAAAGATTTTCTGATGCATATAAATTTGACGTCATTATTAATAATAAATTAAAAAATAAAATTTTCATTGTTTCCCCCAGTATAACTTTCATGTTAAATTTTAATATCGATCAAGGAGTTAGGTCAATGAAAGATTCTGTATCAGCTGTTTTTGTTAGTAAAACTAGGGTTTATTTCATTAAAAGGCAAAATTACCTGCCTGCTTTTCCTGGCTATCATGCCACTCCAGGTGGAAAAATCGATCCAAGTGATGGCCACTCCAACTTAGACCCAAAAATTTGGCCTACAACTATTGCTCCTAATATCTTACAGGCCTTAATTAGAGAAGTTCAAGAAGAGCTAGATTATGATCTTTTAGAGGGAATTAGAAAAGGTGAGGTGAGTTCAATAGACTATATTGGAGTGGCAATTACTCCTGAATTTAATCCCTATAGATTTAATAATTATTATTTAAAAATTACCCTAGCAGAAGAAATTAATTTTAACGTAGATGCAAATGAAGCACTTTTCGGTGAGTGGAAAACACCTCTTGAATTCTTAGAAGATTATTCAAGTGGAAAAATGCTAGCAGTTCCTCCGACTATAAGAATGTTAGAAGTATTTGCTAAAAATTTACTTCATGAGAAGCCAATTGATTTCATGCCGCCATTTGATAATGAGACTGATGTCCCAATGTTTGAATCGATTGCTGGAGTTCGACAAATTATGCCTTTATCTAATACTTTTCCTCCGGCCAATAGAACAAATGCGTTTATAATTGGAGACGACGGAAGAAAAAAAATACTTGTTGATCCTTCACCAAAAAACGAAAATGAATTAGGGAAATTTCTAAATACGATTGATAAGGTTGGATTTGACTCCATCTTTTTAACTCATCATCATCCAGATCATTACCAATATTCTAGAGAGATTGCTTTAAAATATGGAGTTGCAATTGAACTTTCGGAATATACATTAAAAAATATTGGCACTGAATATTTTAAAGATATTGTTGTTGTTATCAGAAAAGAAGGGGATATTGTAACTACGAGTTTAGGACAAGACATATATGTTTATGAAATTTCTGGTCATGATGAAGGACAGTTAGGATTGGCGCCAAAAAACTTAGCTTGGTTTTTAGTGGGAGATTTAATTCAAACAATTGGGACCGTGGTTATAGGAGCACCGGAAGGAGATATGAAAAAATATTTTTCTTCATTAGAGAGAGTGATTTCATTAAAACCTGCAAACATAATTCCAAGTCATGGGATTATATTGGGTGGAACACATAAATTAAGTGAAACACTGAAACATAGAAAAATAAGAGAAGAGCAAATTATTGATTTGGTAAAACATAATAAAACTGAAGAAGAAATATTACATATTATTTATCAAAATATTAATATTAAATTATTACCTTATGCAAAAAAAACCTTAGATGCTCATCTTCTAAAATTAAAAGACGAGCAACGAATTTAATTCAATCTGTTTTTTATAATTTGCTCCACACATTCTGGATTTAGTAGAGTTGATGTATCTCCAATATTTTCTAAATCATTTTCAACAATTTTTCGAAGTATTCTTCTCATTATTTTACCTGAGCGAGTTTTTGGCAGGCCATCTACAATTTGAATCATATCTGGACGTGCAATAGGCCCGATCATCTTAGTAACTGTTTCTCGTATTTCTTTTTCAAGATTTACTTTATCGACATCTAGGTGAGTTGCAGTGACAAAAGCATAAATTCCCTGACCCTTTATAGCGTGGGGAAAACCAACCACTGCACTTTCCGTAACATCTTCATGCTCATTTATTGCTTCTTCTACTTCAGCTGTTCCCATCCTATGTCCTGAAACATTTATCACATCATCTACTCGACCTGTGATTCTAAAATAATTATCGCTATCTCGTTTTGCACCGTCTCCTGTGAAATACAGTCCTTTATACATTTCAAAATATGTTTGTATAAATCTTGGATGATCTCCATAAATAGTTCTGGCCATTCCAGGCCATGGAGTTTTGATACATAAATTTCCTTCAGCAACAATAGTTGAAATTTCGATTCCTTTTTCATTTACTAAAATTGGTTCTACACCTGTTAAAGGCAATGTCGCATGAGCTGGTTTTAATTTAGTCACACCCGCAACTGGGGAAATCATAATTCCACCAGTTTCAGTTTGCCACCAAGTATCTACGATAGGACATCGTCCTTTTCCAATATTTGTATCATACCAGTGCCATGCCTCTTCATTGATGGGTTCACCAACAGATCCTAATACTCTTAAACTTTTCATTGAAAATTTTGCAGGAATTTCTGGTCCAAATTTTTCGAGTGATCTAATTGCAGTGGGAGCTGTATAGAGGATAGTAATATGATGCTTTTCTATTACTTCCCAAAATCTCGCTGGATCTGGATAGTTTGGAATACCTTCAAACATGACTGTTGTTGAGCCAGTTAAAAGAGGAGCATAGGTGACATAAGTATGTCCGGTAATCCAACCGATATCTGCTGTACACCAAAAAATATCATTTTCTTTTATTTGAAAAACTTCTTTAAAACTATTTGCAGCGTGAACCATATAGCCCGCTGTTGTATGTAAAAGTCCCTTGGGTTTTCCGGTAGAACCTGAAGTGTATAAAATAAAAAGTGGATCTTCGCTTTCCATTATTGTTGGTGGACAATATGGTTCAATGTCTTTTAGCAAATCTGTGAGGAGAAAATCTCTGCCATCTGTCATATTAATTATCGAATTTGTTCTTTCGACTACTATTACTTTTGTAACAAAGTTTTCTTTTTCTAAGGCCTCATCTGCCATTTCTTTTAAGTGAATTATTTTATCTCCGCGATAAGCAGCATCATGAACAAAAAGTAATTTTGCTTTTGAATCAACTAGACGGCCATGTAAGGAAGTTGGTGAAAATCCTCCGAAAACTACTGAATGAATGGCACCGATTCGAGCACAGGCCAATACTCCAATCATTAATTCAGGAGTCATACCCATATAGAAACAAACGACATCACCCTTATTAATACCTAATTTTTTTAAAACATTGGCATACTGACAAACTTTTAAATGTAGTTCTTCATATGTATAAGTAATGCTGGGATCTTCTGGTTTATTGGGTTCAAAAATAAGTGCTTTTTTATTTCGACGTTTTTCAAGATGTCGATCTAGACAATTTTCAGTGATATTTAATTGGCCTCCAACAAACCATTTAATATTTACGTCATTAAAATTTCCCGTGAGCAATTCATCCCACTTTTTTTTCCATTGAAATGAATTAGCAATTGATGTCCAGTAAGAAACTAGTTCAGAGGAGAGGTCATGGTTCATGCTTTGCCTTTGAGTTAAATAAATAATAGTACTGACAATGATAGCAGGCAAAATTTTATTTGTTAAATATGTGTAAGTTGCTAATTATACAAAATCCCGCTCTTTTTGCTCAAGAATTTTGATGGTTTGACGATATGATGTCAAAAGAGGTTCTTTATGAAACTATTGTTTATGTTTGTTATTTTAGTCAGTTCACAGGTTGTCTCTGCACTCTGTCCACAAGAACCTGTTGATAAGGCCCAAGTTGCAATTTTGAATAGAGATATGACTAAGGTTGAATGTAGATTTATACCCGGTTTAAAACCCGAAGATAGATATACTTACTCATCTTGCAATGCTTATAAAACATGCTTATCAGCACTAGACCGTGGTATTGACTTATATTCCGATAGTGCAATTGAAAAAGAAAAATATATTAAAAAACAGATCGCCGAAAGGCATGCCCAAAAAAAAATAAAAAATGAAATAGCCGACAGGTTAAAATTTGAACTTTTAAAGTTGCAACTTGAGAAAACTTTTCCTCAAGACTCTTCTAACCTAAGTGGTTCTGTGAAAAATGCACTAAATTCTTGTGAGCAAAAATATAAAGTAACAGCAAGTTCAAGTTGTAATCCTGAGCTAATGCCTAATTCATATATTGAAAGTGAAATTCAAAAAATTAAAAAAAATGAAGCAGACAATGATAGTTTGATAAATAATTCTATTCCTTTAAATTCATTTAAAAAATATATGGGGAATAATGTTATTAACTCAATTAACTCATTTGTTTATTCATTTGAACAAGGTTTTCATAGTTATCTTAATTCAGAAAATCCAATGAATCCGTTATTATCAATTTTTGGAAAATTCAATAATAAAAATAAATTTATTCTTAATAGTGACTTTATGGCCTTTGGTCAAAAAATTTCTTCTAAAACAGAACCAATAAGTGATGACCAACGACGTGTACTTTTTGATGAATTTGTTGTACATAAAATAAACGCATTAGCTGAAAGTACATGTAAAACTGAGTCACAATTTTCAATGCAAATGACTTGTGAAGAAGCAACTCAGATTTCAAATGGAAATGAAAGTTATGAAAGTATGTGTTCGAATCGAGATCTAAATATTTTTTTAGCTGATCAAGGCCCATTTGATTTAGATTTTAGCTATCAGACTTGTAAAACTTATATGCTCTATAATGTGGATTCAATAAAACAACAATGTGAAGGACAAGGATTTGTTGAATCACCAATTGGATCTGGAAATTATATTTATCCAGTTCAAACTGCCTTTGAGGATACAAATAATAAAAAAGTTCCAGATGTTAAAGGTAAATTCTCCTCTGATCAATCGATTAATACTACTGTACCAGTTGCTCCATTAAAAGTAGCAGCTGTCGTACCAGTTGATGAAAATGTTAAAGTTGAAAAAATAGCTGATGTCACAAAAGAAGTAGCAAAAACGCCAGTGGAGCCAGTCAGTAAAACAGATAATCTAAGTCCAGCTACAATTGCTCCATCACAATCGACGAGTCAGAATTTATCCAGTGGAAATATTAATGCAAGTATTCCAACTCCTGTAACATATGCACCAATAAGTAATAATACTCCAATAGTCAGAGGAAATGACCAATCAAGTTCCCAATTAGAGAATACAGGAGTTCAAACACTCAATGATAACCTAGATAAATTAACCAAAAAAGTAGAAGCAACTCAAACACAGTTAGCAGATCAAACACATCAAACAGAAATAGCCGCTTTAAATCAAAAAATAGCAGATTTACAAGCAGCTCCTGTATCTAAGGCGCCGGCAACTGCAGTGTCAGCAGTCCTAATATCTCCAGTTGTGGCCATAGCACCAACTGCTGCCAAGGAGGATGCTGTTGTTCCAGTAGAAGCAAAAGAAGTAACTCCAGCCAGTACAGCATCTACACAGCATGCTTCTAATGAAAAAGCTACGCCTGCCATTGCACCATCGGCCTCAGCCGGAATTGCAAAAACGGCAACAGTATCATCTTCAAATGGAAGTGGTGTTCTTAATTTAGAAATTCATGATGTACCTAATGTGGATTTACTACATCAGGATCATCAAGTTCCCAATGATTCTATTTTAGAATTAGCGAGAAATTCTAAAGAAGAACATTTCGCAATTACTGATAAAAATAAAATCGTATGGATCGTGACACCTCTCTACGAAAAAGGGGTCATCGTGGATTACGTGGCCGTAACTCAAAGTGATTATGATAAAAAATCAAAAGAGAAACTTGCTCATACGATTAAGAAACCTAATTCGCGAGCACCTGCTGCAGTATCGGCCAAAAAACATAGTTTGCTTTCAGATTTAAATAAACTTTTAGATGGAAAGAAAAAATAAAGTACATTTTCAATTAGGTTGCCAATAAAATATGGCAACCTAATATTGAAAAAGTTAAGCTAATTGTCTAATTTTAGCAACAGTTAAGTATTTTGCTCAAGTAAAAGCACAAGATACCGATAAAATAGTAAATGAGGTATCTTATGATGTTTTTAAAATTCATAATTCTGTTTTTAATCGCTGGGAATTTTAGCCTATTTGCTGAGTGCCTTAATCAAGCTCAAAAAGATGAAAAAGAGAATAATCAACTCATGAAAACTTTTCAAGTGGGATATTGCTCTTACAAAAAAGAAAATAGTGAATGTCTGTATTCAAAAGAGAGTTGTGAAAGAAGCATGAGTTGTAATTCTATTTACATGAATAATGCTTTAAAAAATTCTCATGTAGAGGATTTATTATTACAAGATCAAGTTGCTCTGTATAAACAAATGGTTTTAAAAAAACATTTAAACGAAATGAAAGAGATAGACTATGCCTTAAAACAACCTTATCAAAAACAAAAGGGTCCAGCAGTTGTATGTCGATTGGATTATTTGACAGTGACTAAAAGTAAAACTTGTGACCCTCAGTATTTGCAGATTGATGAACGTCAAGATCTTGATAAATGTGGTAGTTTTGCAAAAAAATCAGAAAAAGATGCTTGTAAAAACAGACTAGCTAAGTTTAATAATAAAACAAAAGATGGAATAAGAAAGTTTTTACAGTTAAGTTGTCCTAAAGTTCCTACTATGGATGATATTTGTAATAATGTAACGGCCATCATGCATAAGCAAAATGCTGAAGCAAGTGAAGAAAAAATTAATTTTTATCTTGATTCAGCAGATATGAATAAATTTCGAACACTATTGACTAGTTCCTCTAAAGATGAATTTAATAAATTTAGCGAGAAATTATCCAAGGAACACAAAAATTTAACAATATCTCCTGAACTTTATTTAAGATTAAAAGAAAGTGCAATATGTAAAATAACCCCACCACTAAATACAAAAAGTAAATGTATACAAACAATTACAGATAATTTGGTAAGTAAAATTTTTGGAAAAGATCAAGAGTGCCTTAATAGTACATGTGCAGGTCTGGGTTCAACTCAACGGCCAGAAGATATCGACTTACCTGAAGAAAGAGTTACACATGATTATTCAACCAACTCAGACAATATTAGCTCTAAAGAATTGGAATCAAAACAAGTAGACCCAACAAGTGATACAATAGTAGCTGATATTCCTCCTGCGCCTCCTGTACCACCGGTATTACCTAATGTTCCAGCTCAACCAGACACTCCATTTGAGGTACCTGGTACACATCCTATGGCTACAGATAATTCGGGAACACCGATACCGCCACCATCGCAACCTATCTCTAATATCCCGTTAAATCCGAGAGACTATTCTCAATATAATAATGCTCCAAGAATAAGTCTATTATCTCCAGAAGTACAAGCAGTTCAAAAAAAACTTGATGAAACTCAAACAAAACTTGATAAGTTAACAAGTGAAATTGAAAAAACAAAAAGTGAAACAGAAAAAAATAAAAAACAAAAAGAATTAGATAAATTAAATGCGGAAATAAAAAGATTAGAAGCAGAGAAGCTTGCTGTTGTTGCAGCAGCGGCTTCAGCACGTGCAACAGCAGCAGCAACTATACAACAACAACCCATACAATACCAAGAACCCAAAGCGCAAAAATTTATATCAAATACGGCACCTGATATTATCAATACAAGTACCGCACCTATAGCAAGCAATAATATGTCAAAAAATATTGAACCTTCGAGCAATATCGCGGGAAAAGCGCCTGATTTCGATGCAAAAATTTTACTACTTATAAAAACAGTTAGTTCTCCACAGGCCAGTAATAGTGCTTTAACAGATGAGCAAGCAATCCAAGCTGTTGTGACAGAATTATATTCTAAGAAAAATGAGAAAGGAGAGCCATTATATAATGGAGAAGCATTTCCATGGAATGGTTATATTGTTGTGGCCAATAAAGATAAAGATGGAAAAATTATAATAACAAAAGTTAAAAATTCAAAGCTTTCTAAAGTAAGAGCTCCAGCGTCTTTGCCTGTACAGATAAGCCTTCCTGAGAGTAAAAAACTGGACGAAAAATATGACCCAACTAGACTATATCAAATGGATGCCGTATTAAATGGTAATGGTGGGCATTAAGTTATCTATTAATCGCTTAAATAAGTAATTTTTCCTTGTGACTGTATGTAAAAATTCTTAAACTATTTAGATAAATATAGCTAAATAGTAAGGATTTTACATGGACGCCATTCATACGCAGATCGATAAAAGTAGCACCAATTTTAAAGAAAATTCTGAATATCATAAGAATTTAACCAATGTATTAAATAATCATTTACAGAATATTCAATTAGGTGGAGGTTTAGCTCAAGTGGCTAGACATCACGATCGAAAAAAATTTCTCCCAAGAGAACGTATTGAAAAAATTCTAGATAGTGGTTCTCCTTTTTTAGAGCTTAGTACATTGGCCGGATTAAACCTATACGAAGATGATGTCCCTTCTGCCGGTATTGTCACTGGGATAGGATGCGTACATGGTGTAGAGTGTATGTTTGTCGCAAACGATGCCACAGTTAAAGGTGGGACATATTTTCCCATGACCGTAAAAAAGCATTTGCGAGCGCAAGAAATAGCTTTAGAAAATAATTTACCTTGTATTTATTTAGTTGATAGTGGAGGTGCTTTTTTACCAAAACAAGACGAAGTATTTCCAGACAAAGATCATTTTGGTCGCATCTTTTATAACCAAGCTCAAATGTCAGCTAAGGGTATTGCTCAAATTGCAGTTGTATGTGGATCTTGTACAGCAGGTGGGGCTTACGTTCCTGCGATGAGCGATGAGACTGTAATTGTAAAAGATAACGGAACCATTTTTCTAGGTGGACCTCCATTAGTTCAAGCTGCAACCGGTGAAATCGTTACTGCTGAAGACTTAGGAGGTGCCGATGTGCATACTCGTATTAGCGGAGTTAGTGATCACTATGCTCATGATGAAGAAGAGGCCTTTATCATTACTCGAAATATTATTGAAAATTTAAATATAAAAAAAGTTGCAATAGATCGTAAAAAAACGATTGCACCTAATTATGATACAGAAGAAATCTATGGGGTAATTCCCAAAGATACAAGACACCCATATGATATAAAAGAAATTATAGCTAGACTTGTTGATGGCTCTGAGTTTCATGAATTCAAAGAACGTTTCGGTAAAACATTGGTGACAGGATTTGCACGCATTCATGGAATGCAAATTGGAATCGTTGCTAATAATGGAATTTTATTTTCAGAGAGTGCTCAAAAGGGTGCTCACTTTATTGAATTATGTGGTCAACGGAAAATTCCACTTTTGTTTTTGCAAAATATCACTGGCTTTATGGTTGGGCGAGAATATGAAAACGAAGGTATTGCAAAACATGGCGCTAAAATGGTGACAGCAGTTTCAACAGTTCAGGTTCCAAAATTAACAGTAATAATTGGTGGTTCATTCGGTGCAGGCAACTATGGAATGTGCGGAAGAGCTTATTCACCTCGTTTTTTATGGATGTGGCCTAACGCCCGTATTTCAGTAATGGGTGGCGAACAAGCGGCTAAAGTGCTGTCAACTGTAAAGCAAACATCTAGTAAGCAAAAAATGACAAAAGAAGAAATTATTGATTTTGAAAAACCAATTTTAGAAAAGTACGAAAAAGAAGGAAGTCCATATTATGCCAGTGCTCGGTTATGGGATGATGGAGTTATTGATCCTGCAAAAACTCGAGATATTTTAGGATTAGCGATAGCTGTAACTTTAAATAAAGAAATTCCAGAAACAAAATTTGGTCTCTTTAGAATGTGAGGAAGTATGTATCGTAAAGTAGATATAAATGCGAAGGGTGTTGCCACTGTAACTCTTGCAAGGGCCGATGTTCATAATGCATTTAATGAACAATTAATCCAAGAACTCATTGATACTTTTACCTATCTTGAAAGTAGTGAAAATGTCCGTGTAGTTGTTTTAACAGGTGAAGGTCGTTCATTTTGTGCAGGTGCTGACCTTGCATGGATGTCTCGAATGAAAGATTATTCCTATGAAGAAAATTTAGCGGACTCTCATAAATTATGTGATCTCTTTACAATTATAAATGCTTGTCCATACCCCGTTATTGCTCGAGTCAATGGGCATGCTCTTGGCGGAGGAGCTGGATTAATCGCTTGTTGTGATTATGCAATTGCGGCCGACACTGCACTTTTGGGATTTACCGAAGTTCGATTGGGATTAATTCCTGCTGTTATCTCCCCATTTGTTATTGCCAAAATCGGGGAGAGTCATGCTCGTGCAACTTTCCTTAGCGGTGAGAAATTTAGTGCTCAAAAGGCGTTGGCAATTGGTTTAATACATCAAGTTTCTTCAGTTGCAGATTTGGATGCAGCAACTAATTCAGTTATTGAGAGTTTTTTATTAGCAGCACCTAAGGCCAGTATCTCAGCAAAAGTTCTCATTAAAAATATTATAAAAAATAATTCAATCAGCGCTTCTCGAAATTTTACCTGTGAAGCAATTTCTAAGTTACGTACCAGCAGCGAAGGTCAGGAAGGTATGTCCGCGATGCTTGAAAAAAGAAAGGCAAAATGGTTATGAAAAAAATTTCTAAAATATTAATTGCAAATAGAGGCGAAATAGCATTAAGGATTATTCAAACCTGCCGTGAGCTTAATATTAAAACTGTTACAATTTTTACTGAGGAAGAAAAAGATTTACCTCATAGCTTTGCAGGGGATGAATCTTTTAATCTTGGAACTGGTTCTTTAAAAGATACATATTTAAATCAAGATTTAATAATTTCTATTGCTAAAAAACTTTCAGTTGATGCCATCCATCCAGGCTATGGATTTCTCTCTGAAAAAGCATCTTTTTCAAAACGTGTACGACAAGAAAAGATTATTTTTATTGGACCTACTCCTGAATCAATTGAATTGATGGGGGATAAAAAATCTTCAAAAATTAAAATTAAAGAATTAGGTGTTCCTTCTATTCCAGGTTATCACGGTGATGATCAAACACTTGCAGTACTTTTAAAAGAAGCAAAAAAAATTGGATTTCCAGTTCTTATAAAGGCCTCAGCTGGTGGTGGCGGAAAGGGGATGAGAATTGTTGAAGCTGAAAACGAATTACAAGCTGAACTAGAAGGCGCAAAACGTGAAGCACTCAACGCTTTTGGTGACGATACCGTTCTCCTTGAAAAATATATTAAGTCTCCAAGACATATTGAAATACAAGTGATGAGTGATCAACATGGGAATCATCTACATTTATTTGAACGTGAATGCTCTATACAAAGACGGTATCAAAAAATTATAGAAGAATCACCTTCCCCTGCGGTTACTCCTGAATTACGAAAATTGATGACTGATGCTGCACTAAAAATCACCAGAGGAATCAATTACCAAGGTGCAGGTACAATTGAATTAATCCTTGATACAGATGGAAAGTTTTATTTTCTAGAAATGAATACTCGGCTACAAGTTGAACATCCAGTAACCGAAATGGTAACAGGACTTGATCTAGTTAAGTTACAAATTCAAGTTGCGTCTGGTGAAAAGTTATTATTGTCTCAAAGTGATATCAAACAAAATGGTCATGCAATTGAAGTACGTTTATATGCCGAAGATCCAGATAATGGATTTTTACCTTCTGTTGGTAAAATTAAAAAAATAGGCACTACTCAATTAAGACATATTCGTCTTGATTGTGGTTATCAAGATGGAAATATTGTTTCCACATCATTTGATCCTATGCTGGCAAAACTAATCTCTTGGGGAGAAAACAGAAAATTGGCCGCCAGTAAATTAGTACTTGCATTAAATGAAGTGGTCTTTTTAGGTGAGGGGCTAAAAACTAATAGAAATTATTTGCAAAGAATTCTTTCTTCTAAGCCTTTTTTAGCAGGAGAAACATTTACTCATTTTGTAAAAACTTACGCAGAGGAGCTGCTTCCTAAGAATGCAACTTCAAATCAAACTGCATTAGCGATAGCAGCACTTCTTCTTGCAGATCAATCATTTGCAGATAATACTAACTCCCCATTAGAAGTGAGAAGTGTCTGGAAAGAATTGATCGGATTTAGGAGTACAGGAGATTAAATGAAAAAAAATATTTTAATAAATGATGAATCTATTTCCATTGATATAACTTCTCAAAATACTGAAGAAGTTTCATTTATCTATCTTGATAAACAATATACTTTCAATAAAAATGATATTTCTAAAAAGATTATTTCTTCTGGGTCTACATTTATTGTCGATGGCCTAGAACTAAATCTTGAATTATCTACTAATACTAAAAAAAGAAAAACAATTTTAGACCACGGACAAATGATCGCTCCTATGCCTGGTAAAATTCTTAAAATTTTAATTAGTGAAGGTGCTGAAGTGATGGCCGGTGCTCCTCTTGTTGTTATGGAAGCAATGAAGATGGAGCACACAATAAAAGCTTCCAAAAATGGTAAAGTTACAAAAATTCATTTTCAAGAAAACTCTCAGGTCGTAGCTGGAGTTGAGTTGGTGACCATATGTTAGATCATTTACCGAATGAGATTAGAATAGTGGAGGTGGGCCCTAGGGATGGACTTCAAAACGAAAAAACAATTATCGCACTTGAAGATAAAATTACTTTTATAAAAATGCTAGAGGCCGCAGGCCTCTTTAATATCGAGGCGACAAGTTTTGTAAGAAAGGAAAAAATACCACAAATGGGCGATGGTAGTGAATTGTTTCAAGGTCTAGTTGGCTGTAAGGCCAATCTTATTACATTGGTTCCCAATATTAAAGGACTAGAGGACGCAATTAAAGTAGGTGTTAAAGAAATCGCTGTTTTTACTTCTACTTCAAATACATTTAATAAAAAAAATATTAATGCCACGATTGATGAGTCACTTATTAAAATCACTGAAGTAATTAATCTTGCCAAAAAAAATAATATTCAAATCCGGGGCTATATTTCAACCACTTTTGGATGTCCTTATGAAGGCAATACAAGCGTTAAGGAATTTATTAGACTTGCGCACTATTTTAAATCTAGTGGTGTTTATGAAGTTTCAATTGGTGATACAATTGGAGTGGCCAATCCGTTACAAGTTAAAAACTTTATTGCCGATATTACAAATGAATTTCCTTTGTCATATTTTTCGATGCATTTTCATGATACTCGGGGGATGGCACTTGCCAATGTACTTACTTCATTAGAATTAGGTATTACTAGCTTTGATTCTTCCGCTGGTGGATTAGGAGGCTGTCCTTACGCCGTGGGTGCATTCGGAAATTTGGCAACAGAAGATCTTGTTTATTTATTAGATTCACTAGGCCTTCAAACTGGTGTTGATATGAAAAAGCTTGCTGAGGCTTCAGTGTTTATTTTTAGTAAACTAAATCGAGATATTGCTTCAAAATATTTAAAGTCCTATCTGTCCAGTTGCCCTGTTTGACGCATTTTCTTTTTATCTCCATGCAGTTTTTTGGTATTTAGCTTCTTATGAATTGATGATTTACTAGGTCTTGTTGCTCTTCTTACTTTTGGTGTTTCAGAAACACTCATGATCATTTCATAAAATTTTTCTATAACGTCTGCAGAATTTAAATTTTGAGACCGATGTTTTTGACTGAATAGAGTTAGCACTCCATCAGAATTAAGTTTATTTGCATATTTTATAATAAATCTTTCAATAACTTCAACTGGGAGTGATTGAGTTACAATCGCATTCTATTGCAAAGTTACTTTGGTATTAACCTTATTAACATTTTGTCCACCAGCACCTGAGCTACGTGAGAAAGAAAACATAAATTCACTAGAGGGAATTTGGTATTTTAGCATAACTACCTTCCAATTATATTACTTGTTCCTGTCGGCTCAAGTCTTTGTGAACGTTTAAATAGTTTTTCGTGAATTGTTCTGTCCCATGTATCAATGATTGATCCTGTTTCACTATCAACAAGAGCGTGAAAACTATTTTGATCACCATTTTTTAGAAAATAAGTAATGATAACTTTTTCCAGATACATACCTTGGTTATCTTTTATTTTAATTATATGTTGTTCATCTTTTACTATAATTTTAGTGTCATCTTTTTGAAATTGTAAAAGTTCTGAACCCAATGCTTCTTTCCAGTCTGTATTTATTTTATTTAACATTGGAAGTTCTACAGATTCATCTTGATACTTTTCAAGATTCTCTCCCGTTAAAATCCTGTCTTCTCTTAGATAAAAAAGATTTTCCTGCGGTTTATCAACTGATGCAATTGTTCTGGTGACATTACCTTTTGCTAATTCTGTTTCAGTTGTAGGATGGGCCTCAATTCTTGAAGCAGATTTTTTCTCAAAAGTTTTCCATTTATTTTCAGATTTATTTGTTACATGGTTTGGTATTTTTTTCATTTGCGGGTGAGTAAAATACGCAATCAGACTAGCAAGTAAAAGTGACATAAAAAAAAGATTATATTTTTTCATACTAATCTTCTCGGTTATATGGCCTTAAAACTTAAGTAAAAATATCAACTAATCAATGACAGAAAATTGTAAGCTAACAATTTTAAATGGATCGGCATCGTTATAATAGATATCTTTATAATCATAGCCTGGTCTTGTGAGTGGGCCACCTGGAGTCGCGCTCGTTTGATCATGATAACAATCTTCACAATTTGAAAATCTAACTCTTAAACGGCAATTGACTACAGTTCCTGGAGGTATATGTTTTGAAACTTGGAAGAGGATGACATTGCTCCAGCTGAGTGAGTAAGCAGCTTTTGTTTGAGGATCCATCATTGTCTGTCCCCAGTTTGATTTTGGCGCTAGTTTAGAATAAGTTGATTGTTCAACACCTTTTACAGCTCTTATAAAACAATCTTTGTCATTTGCAGTGTCTAAGCACATGGTCTGATCAACCGCTACAATCTGTCTGTACGCTTTTTGAGTCATCCATTGTGTTGAAGATCCATTAAGTGCTTTAGATTGAATTAAACAGACTGGAGATAGCTCCTCTGCAGGAATTGTAAATGGTGCTACTTTTGCTGCTGCAACACTTGGTGCGGGTGCAGGCGTACCGCCTTCAGCGGCCAATGGCCATTGGTCAAAAATATAAGGGCGCCCAGTTGGGTCGATATGATTCCAATCATTGGCCAAAACTTGAATTCCACCCATTATTGCATTGGAATCGTTGTATAAATTAAGTCCGATGGCCACTACTTCTCCAGGACTCACTCTTCCATTACCGTTATTAAATGGAAATCCAGCAGGGGTTTGTGAAAGATTAGATAAAATAATTCCTAAGGATTGTAAGCTTGCTACACCATTTGTAATTTGATCTTGTCCGTCTATGACGAATGCAGCACTAGCTCCGGGAGTTGGATCTAGCTTAATAAGATTTTTAGAAATCAATGTACTCTTTTTTCGATTTGAGGCCATGACCAGAGTATTGGGTCTAGTTACAGGATCAGCATAATTTCTATTTTGATTATAAGATCTAAAAAGCAGGAGTCCGTAATCGTCTAGCAAGGTTTCAATTTTATCTTGTCCATAAGCTATACCATTACAGCCTGGCAATTGATTCATATTTTGAAATAAATTTTTAGCAAATGTTTGAGCGAAACTTCTAAATGTCATCGGATTAGAAACCCGTAACCAGTCTTTTGAATCTACTGCATTTAAATTAATTTTTCCGAGACCTCCAGCATTCGTAGCAGTACTGGACATATCTCCAATTTCAGCAAGGGTCTCACTTAATAAATGAATAACTTTGGCAGTGGCCGCAGGCTTGGTCATTCCACAAGTTGTGATAAAGTCTTCAGAGAGAGCGACTAAATAATGTGAAATAATCATTCCGGAATAGTGAATGTCTTCTATCGGTATTTGAGCATTATTAGGATCATAATTTAAAAATTGTGGGTAACTTAAGCGTTGTGCAGGATCTGTTGATATTCCCGATGCATGTAGATTGTCTGATTCTGAAATAGGTCGAGATGCATTTAAAGTTCTTCCTGTGGCCCATTCTCCTATACGTGGTCGACCATTGACGTAATAACTATAAAAATCAGACAGACCTTCACCGATAGAACCAGATTCACTATAGAATCCATAATTAATTTCAGGTTTAATAACCGCCGCTGCATTTCTTAAATTAAATTGTAAATTTTGAAGATAGTGGCCAACTTCGTGATAAATGATTGTATTGTCTTGAGCAAATTTAATATTTTTATTTCCCGTTAAATAGCCAAAGCAAAGACTAAATTTTGAAGGATCAAAGTTAGCATTGTCAGCAAAATTACAATCTGCATAGGCATGTAAGGGAATAGTTCGAAAGAAAATATTGAGTGGAATTGCCGAGTCGTATTGAGTAGATAAAGTTCGACTATTAGACAAGTTAATAAAAAACTGGTCCAGAATTTTTGTCATATGAAAAAATGTATTTACTTGTAAAAATTCAGGCGTGTTATAGTTATAGGCCCATTTACCATCTGCAGATTGAAGCGCGCTTAGAGAAGTTTGATTGGCCAAAACATCAAAGCAGGGTAGGGCACCACTGCAAGGAGAAGCTCCACCAGTTAAAAAACCATTATTAGTAATTGTCGCTGGAGTTAAAAGTGAATTTAAATCGGTATTGGGATCTAGTAAATAATTTCCTGTAATATCTAGCGGAGTATCAGCAAGGACATAACCTTGTCCAATTCCAAGATTTGCCCCTGAAATATTTTGAGTATTAGTATTGCTTCCACGCAAACTAGAGCTACCAAGATTAGGAGTACAAGCAGAAAAGATTATTCCAAAAGTTGTAAGAAAAAAAATGTGAGAAACAAGTTTCTTCATTTTCATTATTTATCTTCCTAGTCCTTGTGCTGCTGCATCTGGAGCTGCAGAAAGCCAGTTTAAAAAATTATCTTTTTGTCCTGTGGCATTGGAGATGCTTCCGCATGAGGTAAGTTTCATTTGGCCGACTACTTCAGAAAGTCTGCTTTTTGCTTCTAAGGGGGTATCGCCTGCTGATTTCAGCGCTTCAGTTAATATATTTTTTATTGATTCATTTCGAGAAACTACTGATTCAGTCCCAGTCTTGTTAGCATCATAAATTGATTTACAAATTGAAGAAGGATTGGGATATGCTGTATTTGAATCTGCAATGACTTTGTTTGCAGCTTCAAGCTTCGTGTTAATTATTTCCAGATTATCTTTTTGTACCACTTTCTCTTTATCTGTAGCTTTAGGATCTGAAGTATTTAAAGCTGCTCTCGCTGTCTCAGCTTCTTTTTGAATCTTTTTCGCGTCATCAACTGCCGCTTTATCTTCCTCTGTTTGCTCAGGAATTCCTTTTTTTAATTTATCTATAGAGGTTATATTGATTTTTAAATCTTTTATTCGACTCAATAATTTATCGTTATCATTACCTCCACTTGATCCACACAAATTACTAAAAGTAACTTCACCTTTTTCAGGAAGTCCTCCCCCAGGATTCGCCTCATTATTAGTTTCTGCACATGCAGCTTCCGCATCCGCTGCAATGCTAGTTGCATTCCCTTGGAAGTTTAATACACTTCCCATGGTTTTAGTTAAGTTTTGCACTTGAGCACAATTAGGATTTGGACTGTTTGATAAGGCATTATATTTTTGACAAAACTCCGCATTCTTCTGATTCTGTTTCGTCGTCTCTTCTCTCGATTTTGCAATCGCCTCAGACGATGACTTAATCATATCCTTACATTTTCCGGCCAGCGTATCCCATTTATCTTTTTGAGCAGCAAGTGAAGCAATCAATCCCGGAGGTGAAGAACCATTTAAATAATCTTTAATTTCTGCATCAGATTTCTTTATCTGTTCATCAATTAATTTTGAAAGATTACCAATTTTATTTGGAAGTTCATTTAAATAAGCATCTAAATTTCCACCAGCAACCAGATCAATTCCAAAATCAGGAGTTCCTCGCTCCATTGCTGGATCAGTGATAAAGAGTGGATCTGATTCACCTTGACCACCAATTACAAAATTCATTCCCGGAAATTTCTGATGAATTCCGGCCATAAGTCCTGTGACAGCAGCTTTTTGTTGAGCAAAAAGCACATTAGCATTTGCTACCATATTTTTTGCAGAAGCATTATACTGAGCACCTAAACTTTTTATTTGAGCAGTCTTCAATCCAACCTTTGCACTTACTTCAGCATAGCAACCTTGAATTTCTTGTGAACAAGAACTTGCAGAATCAAGACAGAAATTTGAACTTGTACTAGGAGTCATGCTGGCTTCAGTACAAGTTGCGCCAGATAATTTTTTATCTCCATTACAGTGAAGTAATTTTGCAGTAATTGCAGCTGCAACTTTAGCTCCTAAAGCATCATGAGCATTTTTTAAGGTCTGCATTGCAGTTTGTGCACGTACACCTTTTTCTTGAGGTGACATAACTCCGGAAGATGATCTTTGTGAAAAGAAAGTTTCACAATCTGAAGCTATTTTAGCAAAGGCCTGAGAAGCTGATTCAGTCGTATTTTGTCCACCGACATTTGTATTAAAAACCATATTCCTATATGTTTTATCTAAGGCCTGGATTTGTTGTAATTTCATTGGAAGTGTTACATTTACATCTGGATTATCTAATATTTTGACTACTGCATTTCTATATCCCGCACTTGCAGTTCCACCATCAGTTGAGGACTGGCTTACTAAACTATTTATTGTATCGCGATTTATTTTTAATCCACTATTTAATGAGTAACCGTCTTCGCCGGCCATACATTTTTTCATGGTGCTACTTTTATAATTTGCTAATGCATTACTGATCGTTGCATTTGAGTCAGCAAAAGTTCCATCCATATTTCCTATATTAAAGGCAGGATCAATTGCTTGGATATCAGCGGCGAGTTTCCCCGTTTGTAAAGAGTACGCCTTATTTTCTTTATCTAAAATGGGAGCAATAATACCTTTATAGTTTTCTGACATGATATCAGGGTTAAAATTAGCTATACCATCAGCTTTAATGGAAGCACTTATTTTATTAGCTTGTGCAATTATTTGTGCCTCGATCATTGGACGATTTTGAGCAAAATCTGCGGCCGCTTTATTATCAGCACTTGTTTCATTCATAATGCCTAGTAACCCTGAATTTCCATTACCGCTCTTTTTGCTTTTTAAAACCGCCTGACATGTGGGAGAAAATTGTTTTGCATAGTCTGCAGTTCGTGCATCAATACTGGTTCCAGGACCATTAAGATCATTATAATTACTTAACATATCAGCTAAACTTTTTTTATTATTATCTCGAAAAACTTGAGCATCTTTTTTTAATTGGTCTTGTAATCTTTTCAAATTATTTTGGTAATCAATTAATTGAGAATTAAATGCCTTTTGCTGAGTATTGATACATTCAATACTTCCAACAGAAGATCGTTCATATTCCTGTGAAGATAATTGCGCTAAAGTTTCAAACGCCATCATTGTCGTTATGTCAGCTGGATTCATTGAAGAAGTAGTACATGCATTAGCTGGTAGATTTGTAATTCTTTGAAGAACTGGACACTCAGGAAAAAATTTTGCAGGCCCCATTTGTGGCTTCATTGTACTCATCATTCTTTGCGCTTGTATCGCTGCATTTTGTTGCATCATTGCCTGGCTCTGTTGAGTCTGACCTTGAATATATGTATTCATAAGTCCTGACATCACTCCACCAACTTGTCTTACTGTATCCAAAGTTGTTCCAGCAAAAGAACTTTGGATCATGGAAGAGATGATCAGTGTGGCGGCAAGTGAATGTAGTCTCTCTTTTGTTTTTTTCATTTTAAATCCATAAGGTTTAAGTTTAATCCATTGGCTTTTCGGCACTTTCCTGAAAAATGTAATACTTAACCCTATTTTAGTACCTGATCTTCTTAATCATCCTCTTTTTCTTTATATATAAGCTAGATTAGCTTCTAAATTTAAAATAATACTTAAATATCTATAGGTTAGTAGGCCATTCTTTTGAATCAAATCAATTTAATTAAAATATAAACATGACCTATTTTTTGGGCAGATTGGTCCAAATGGAACCGCTTTAGTATTTACATTCCCAAAGTCGATTGATAAATATTCACATGACAAATTTTGATTATACCGAAAAATTCAAGAGTCTCGATAAGACTTCTTTTCAAACAATTTCTACTATTGACCAAATTTTTATAGAAAAACTTGCCTTTCAATTCCAGTTCACTTTTCAAGAATTTCATAAATGTAATAGTATGGCCAAAGAAGTAGAGCAATGGGGACAAGGACCTTTTCAAAATCTTGTAAAAGTCACGCCTGAAAATAAAAATAAATTAATGGCCGAAATTGAATTAAATTATTCAAATCTTAAAAATAATAAAAGTTATAAAAATTTTGATGGTTTTGGTCAGCTAATTGGTGAGAAAATTATTACTACATTGGTTTCAAGGCCAGAGGCAAAGATCTTAGGAGCGTGTCCTGTCGCTTCCGAAAAAACTCTTTGTTGTAATTTACAAACTTTAGATGCTGTTAGAAATTGTGGTCTAGATTGTACATATTGTTCAATTCAGAGTTTTTATTCTGGTAATGAAGTTTTAATTGATGTTGATTTTGGAAAAAAACTTTTAAATATGCCGCTTGACCCTGATAAGCTCTATCATATAGGTACAGGACAATCTTCAGATTCACTTATGTGGGGAAATAAAGAGGGGATTCTAGACGATCTTTTTAGTTTTGCTACACAAAATAAAAATGTCATCCTTGAATTAAAAACAAAATCACCGAATGTAGACTATCTTTTAAAAACTGATTATCCTAAAAATATTTTGGCCACTTGGAGTCTCAATACTCCAACTATTATCGACAATGAAGAGCATAGAACTGCCAAGTTAAATTCTCGAATCAATGCTGCAAGAAAAATTGCTGATAAAAATAGATTAGTGGGATTTCATTTTCATCCTATGATTCACTATGATAATTATAAAATGGATTATAAAGAAGTGGCCGATCAAATACTCGCGACCTTCTCTCCTGATGAGGTAGCCTTAGTCTCATTGGGAACAATTACATTTACTAAAAAAGTAATTAAAGAAATACGTACCAGAAATATGAAAAGTAAAATTTTGCAAATGCCTTTTGAAGAAATTGCAGGCAAGTTTTCTTATCCGGATACAATAAAAGAAGAAATGTTTTCATATTTATATGAATGTTTAAAACCATGGCATGGTAAAGTTTTCTTTTATCTTTGTATGGAGCCGGCACATTTGTGGCCAAAGGTGTTTGGATATAAATACAAAGATAATTTAGAATTCGAATCAGAGATGAAAAAAAGCTATTTTACTAAAATTCAAAATATTGATTAAGATTATTTTAACATCTTTAGGACTTTTGCTGAAAACCCTTCCTCATCAACAGGCTTTGCAAGAAAATTAATAAGTCCACTCTGAATAAGTTTAGATACAGTAGTGGAATCTAAATTCCCTGATAATACTAAAACATTTTCTTTCTTGTTGAGTGTCGGTCCTGATAACTCTTGTTGAATAACTTCTAGACCATTTTTTTTTGGCATATTCATATCTAAAATAATAAGACCGAATTGTTGTTTTTGAAGTTTTTTAATTGCCTCGCTACCATCATGGACCATATATACTTTATTAAATACTTTCATATTATCACAATATTCTTTGAAGATTTCGCATATATCTTTGTCATCATCTACAATTAAAACATCAACTTTTTTTAAAATTGCCATTGATCATTCCTGGGAAATAATATTCCTTATATAAATATTTTCGGAACATTTTGAAATTACTTAATATTGATATTTTTTTAATTAAAAAACAGTAGTAATACCCGTGAGGTTTTCTCGGTCTTTAAGGGGAGAGATTATCCCCAGCATTGGCAAATATTTTTTAAAAAATAGCGACCTGACTCTGTAATTATGTATTGATCACCTTTTTGTTCTAAGAAATTTCTAGAGAGATATATGGCAAAATTCTCTTCTTGCTCTGGTTTGACTTTTACTCTATCTGCTTTCGTGAAGGTATTTTGACAAATTATTTTTTCAAATAAAGCCGCTAAATATAATTCTTCAGTGGTTATAGTATGTGATTTGAAAATTGGTGCAATTTCTTTTTGAATTGTTAACAAGTAAGGCTCAAGCACTTTTTCATTTTGAATATGACCTGAAGGGGAGCTTGAAAATGCAGATACACCTAATCCAATAAGCATATTTGATTTTTTTTCAGTAAATCCCATGATATTTCTTTTAATTTTTTTATTCTTAAATGAGTTTAAAAGTGAGGAATCACTTTTAGCAAAATGCCCCATACCTATATGTTCAAAATGCATTTCTTTTAATTTGTTGTCTGCGAAGGCAAATAGTTCATTCATTTCAATTCGAGAAAAATCTTTATATTCCCCAAATGCTTTTTGAGAATTGTTTTGCCATGGAACTTTTGCAAATGGATAAATAGCGAAGCTATTTACTTGGCACGATTTTAATAATTTAAAGGTTTCTTCAAAAGTTTTAGTTGTTTGATGAGTTAATCCATAAATTAAATCAATATTAAGATGAGGAAATTCCATTTCGTGCGCCATCTGAATCACGTCTAATATAGGGCCAACCTGTTGCTCTCTATTAACATTCGTTAAAACCTTTGAGTCTAAATCTTGGATACCAAAGGATAGAGTATGAACATTGTGATTTTTTAAGACGATTAATTGCTCACGAGTTATATAGCGCGGATCTAATTCTATTGAGATCTGAGTTTTCTGACTTGAATTCATACCTGTGAAATATGCGATTAGTTGGTCTAGATCTTGTGCATTTAGAAAGTTGGGCGTACCTCCACCAATATAGATAGTGTTGATATTAATATTATTTCCTAATAACTTTTGATAAAAATTCCACTCTTTTTTAAGCCCATCAATATAGGGAATAATGTCTTGGTAACTTTTAGTTACTCTTATATTGCATCCACAAAAAGTACAAATAGAATTACAAAATGGAATATGGATATATAAGTCTATCCCTTGTGAATGATCATAATCCTTTTTAATGGAATCCCACCACTGGAAATAATTGATATTATTTTTCCAATTCACGTGAGTTGGGTAATAGGTATAACGTCCACCTGGAACGCTATACGTATTTAATTGATCAATAAGTGAAGTTGGCATGTACATACTCGATAGCTTTTTTAACATTTGTTTCAGGAGTATGTTGAAGTACTCCGTGACCAAGTCCAAATATCCATTTATTCATCGGTACATTTTTATCTTTTAGGTTTTTATAAAAGCTAGCAAGTTTTTTCTCTAGCTCATTCCATGGTAAGTGCAAATAACTTGGGTCAATATTACCTTGGATAAAATATTTATGCCCTAATTTATTAAGTACATCAGCAATATTCATGCGCCAGTCAACTCCCAGCGTATCTATTGAATTAGTTTCATCCATTTTAGAGATCGCTTCTAAATAATCTAAATGAGTAAGCTTAGAGTAGTATACAACTTGTTTGTTGGGGTAATGTTTCTTAAATTCTTTAGTTAAATATAAAATTTTAGGTAAAACAAATTCTACATAATCAGCATACATTAATTCACCCGCAGCGGTGTCAAATAAACAAACCGCATCTGCTCCACCTTCGGCCTGAGATAACATTTCGGAAAGAAGATCAGGTAATAATATCTCCATAAAAGCATTAAAACGGCCATCGAAAAAACCAAGCTTAGAGCTTGTTAATTCACCCTTATGTGAACCTTCTACTGCATACGTATAGAGTGTAAAAGGAGCACCCACAAATCCTAGTAATGTTTTTGCTTTATTTAGTTTTTCTCTAATTGAAGTACAAGCAACTTTTTGGAAGCTATAATAGTCTTTAGATGGTTTTTGTAATTTAAGTTTTTGAACATCGGCCAGTGTTGCCAATTGAAAGGCCAAAGTTGGAGGTCCACTTTCATAAGAAAGTCCCATTCCTAATTGCTCAAGAGGAAATAATAAATCTGAAAATAAGATAGCAGCATCAAAATTAAAATCTTGAATTGGTCCCATGGTAATTTCTGTAGCAAGGGCCGAGTCTTTACACATCGTCATAAAATCAGAATTCTTTTTAATATTTTGGTAGTGTGAATGGTATCTTCCGGCCTGTCTCATAAACCAAACAGGTACTTGAGTTTGCCCTTTATCGTTTTTACTTCGATCGTTAAATAATCCCATGGTATTTTTCCTTTTTTAAGATAATTAGTTAATTATTAATTTATATCCAATACTTCTTATGCTTTGAATTTCAATTGATTTAGCTTCGTCAGTTTCACACCAACGACGAAGTCTAACTATATAGTTATCAACCGTTCGATTGCTGGGAAATTTATCATCGCCCCAAATTTTTTCTATAATTTCGTCTCTAGTGACAGCATCATTTTTATGCTTATAAAGTAGCTCAAGAATCGCACATTCTTTTTGAGAGAGGGGTATTAAGTTATTATTTGCATCCATTACTTCAAATCGTTTAAACCAAATTTTCAAGGGACCATGAATTATTTCTTCAGGCCATGAATCTAGAATACTTTGAGTCTTCATGATCCGATCAAGCCTAATAATAAGTTCTTTAAGTGCGAAAGGTTTAGTTATATAATCTTCGGCGCCTATTTCAAATCCTTGAACTTTTATTTCAGGATCATTAAGTGCAGATAAAAAGAGTAAGACAAAATCTTTTCTAATATTTCTAAGAAATTTAGCTAGATCAAGTCCACTTATATCAGGTAATCCAATATCCATTAATACTAGTTGAGGGTTTTGTTCATTAAATATTTTTTTAGCCTGACTACCTGTTGCGGCCCAATGACATTGATGTCCAATACTTGTTAAGTATTCAGAGAGCGTAATCCCTAAGTTTTCTTCGTCCTCTACGATGAGAATATTAAGCATGTGTATCCTCACTTAATTTGAAATAAAGATTGAAAATTAAATGAGGTGTAGTTTCTATATTTATTTTTCCATGCATTTTGTAGATTAGTTTTTTTATTAGGAATAGTCCAATTCCAGAACCTTTTTTGGATTCAAACTTATAGAAAAGGGTTCCTAGCTTTTTAGGATCACCATTGAAAATTGCTCCGTCGTCGTAAACAAATTGGACATGCTCTCCAGTATTTATAATTTTAATATTCACTTTTTTGGATTGTGAATGAATACGTGTGTTTTCAAAAAGGTTTTTAATGATTAACTCAAGGGCGAACTCATCTGCAATTATGGCGACATCTGAACTTGATTCATCAATATTGATGTTAAGTTCAGTCTCTTTAATTATAGATTTTGCCATATTTTTTAAAAATGGTAAAAGTTTTACTGAGACTAAATTTAAATTACCACCTCGTTGCATACGAGATAATTGTAAAAGTTTATCCATTTGATTTTCAAGCTTACTGGTATCGCCAATAAGTCTTGAAAGAAGTTTTTTTAGTGTCGGATCGTTTTTACTTTCCAAGATTTCTGCAATTACTTCTCCTTGAAGTTTAATGCTGGCCAAGGGCGTTTTTAGTTCATGTGTCAGTGAGGAGAAAAAATCTTGAAGTGCCTTTGTTTTTTTTAAATCTTTTAGATAGAGAAAAAAGAGGGTCATGGAAATTAAAACCAGTAAAAATAAAAATGTTCCACCTTCCCAGGTAAGCATTTTTGTCACACGGTGATGATCTGCATGTGAGAGTATTTCATCAAAATGGGTAATTAAGTATATCCACCACGCACCGATCGCTAAAAGCACAGTGGCCCAAAGTAAAGAGAGAGAAAAAAGAAGTTTGCTTGAGTTTTTCATTTAGCCTAAACGTTTTTTAAGCTCTTGAATGACATCGTCAGTATGTGCCAAACTTACAAATCCTACTTCATAGGCATTCGGAGCTAAGTAAATTCCTTTATCTAATAGAACTTGATAGAGATCATTAAATTTTTCTGGAGTATTTGAAGTTACCCAAAATAATGAAGAATATTGTACGACATGAAATTTTTCGAATTGACCTTTATTATAATTTTTAAGCCAAGCTGTAAAAAGCTCTACAATCTTTTTTGTTTGAGATTCAATTATTTCATAAGTTTCATTTGTTAATTCTTTTAAGGTTGCAAGTCCACCAACCATCGCGAGCGGGTTTGCACTTAATGTACCTGCTTGATAAACATTTCCTACAGGTGAAAGATGTTCCATTATTTTTTTAGAAGCTCCTAGCGCACCAACAGGAAGTCCACCTCCGATAATTTTACCGTAAGTGACGATGTCAGGATTAATACCTGTATTTCCGGCCATACCTGTAAAGCCAACTCGGAAGCCAGATATAACTTCATCAAAAATAAGTAGTGCAGAATTTTTAGTTGAAATCTCTCTTAAAAATTTTAAAAATTCTACTGTTTGTATGAGAAGTCCATTATTGGCCGGTAATGGCTCGACAATGATTGCTGCAATTTGATTTTTGTGATCTTCAAAACATTTTATAAGACCTTCAGTATCACCAAGTTCTAGAATGAGAGTATCATTTGCTACACCTTCTGGAACTCCAGCCGATGAGGCAGTCGCTGTACCTGCTAGACCAGAGCCAGCTTTAATAAGCATCGAATCTACATGGCCATGATAACAACCATTAAATTTTATAATTTTATTTTTTCCAGTCGCACCTCTTGCTAATCTGAGTGCAGTCATGACCGCTTCTGTTCCAGAGTTAACAAATCGAAGTTGTTCAATATGAGGAATTTTTGAAAGAAGAAATTCTGCTAATTCTAGTGAGTAAGGCTCACAAGCACCATAGCTCCAACCACGCTCAAGACCTTCATGTAAAACTTTCTCAACTTTTGGATTTCTGTGACCAAGTATTAAAGGCCCAAAGCTCATACAGAAATCAATATAATCTTTGTTTTCTACATCATAAATAAATGCGCCTTCTGCTCTTTTTATAAAGCGTGGAGTACAATGTAATCCTTTAAAACTTCTGACTGGAGAATGTACTCCACCTGGAACTAGTTTTTTTGAAAGAGTAAAAAGTTCATCTTGATTGGTCGTTTTCATTTGCTTGTCCATGTCTTGAACTCGTCCATTTTGTAAAATGGAACAACTGTTATTTTATTTTCTTGAAATTGTTTTAATGTATGCCCTAATCCACAGGCATGTGTTTTGTTTTTTATTGAAGGATATTTTTCAAGATAAGTTTTATATTGAAAATAGCTTGTCCAGTAAAACACATCTGTATTTTCAATTTTTTGATCAAATTGAGAATCAGTTTTTTTAAGTAATCGTTCATACGTTGTAATAGTTGGAATATTACCATTATTGCTTTCTGAATTCGTCAGATTTATCAAGCGATCTGAATCATTTAACATAATTTTTACAGCTCTAGAGTCAAATAATTTCACAACATCATCAATTCCTAATGAATCTGAAGTTGCGTTTACCCAAAATCCAAGTTTTGACATTTCTTTCATGGTCTTGATGCCTGCAGCATAGAGAGAACCATACTCTTTTTCCTTCTGCAGAGAAGCGATTGAATATTTTGAACTTACAAAATAATGATTTTTTGAATCAAGATTTTGTATAACTGATTTCTTTTCAATTAACTGATCATCTAAATGTGGAAGGCCTATAAATACTTTAGGACTTTTTGGAAGATTTGGTAATGTTCTGCCTTCTAGCATTGATACTGAAATAACTTTTTCGTCTAAAATCCCTTTATGAGTATGAAGATATAAATCGCCTAGTTTTTTGACGTTTACACCTACAGCTAAATGGCAACCTCCGCCGTATTCATTAAAGGCCTTGCGTTCTCTTACAACTTCTTCCTTGGTCTCACTATGTTGCATTTTTTGAAGTTTTGCTAATAGTTCGCCATTATCTTTTCTTGTTGTTGCACATTCAATTCCCAAAGCACCTTGTGAAGCCGACGAGGGGAATACCGATTGTGGAAGAATCATAAAAGTTAGGCCTTCGAGTAGGCGAGTAAGCTCAAGATGTGATGATTCTGTAAGTGCTAATCTTTCTATTCCTGGCAATGCTAAAACGATTGCATCGTATTCACCGTCTCTTAGTTTTTGAATTCTGGTATTTACATTTCCCCTTAATACTTTAGGAGTAACTTTTAAATGTTGTCCTTTTGGTAAGAAGTGATGAAGTTCTTTTTCTAGATTGACCATTCTTCGAGGAGAACTTGTGCCAATACAAAAATCTTTTTTATGTTCTAATGTCGGTAGATTATCTTTTTTGATTAAAAGGATATCGTGAGCAAAAGTTCTCTTCGTAACTGCTGCTAATTGAATTCCTTCGGGACGAATTGAACCTAGATCCTTATAAGAGTGTACAACTAAGTCTACTCTTCCAGACAAAAGTGCATCATCTAATTCTTTGGTAAAAAAATCTTTTCCGTCTAATTGCCATAGAGGAGCGTTGGTTATCAAATCACCTTGAGTCTTAATTACATCAAGAATAAATTTATCGCCTGTAATTTTTTCTAATTGATCTTTGATTTGATTACATTGAGTGAGGGCCAAGAGACTTCCGCGAGTTCCGATTGTATACGTGTTTTGATTAGGCAAATTGCAACTCCTCCCAGCCGTAGGGATAGTTAAGTGTGAAATGGGAACGTCTAGTTTCTACCAATATACTAATGGCTTCTTTTGCCTTATGTACTTTTCCAACTTTTTCTACATTTAACTGAGTACTTTGTTTAAAAATATCTTCTAAGCGCATCACACCCTGAGCTTCAGTTAGTGATGTGTTAATTACTGAGGGAGAACCAAGATCGATAAAAAGTTGGTTTGGAATATGTAAATGCATCCAACGTTGAAAGAATATTTCATCAAATAAAACTTCTTTGGTACCGATAGTGTTAACTATTAATGGAAACATTTCATAACTATTATTATCTCTAAATGGAATAATATTTAAATCATAAAGCTCAGCGAGTTGATTTACTTTCACAGTGTTTCTTGCAGATATAAAAATACGTGTTTTCTTTTTGAGTAATTTTATTAAATCTTCAGCTAATGCTCCTGAACCTAAGATGAGCACGCTTTCAGCAGCGCCAGATTTATGGATTAATTTTCTTGCTATACCGGCATAAGTCAATTGTCCTATTTCCGTTAAATGTTCAGTGCGTACTTTTTTAGAATCTTGAAAAAGTTTTTCCATTGTCTGTAAAATATGACAATTTTTTTGAGGTAATAAATTATAGCTTTGGTATGCTTCTTTAAATTGATTAACTACTTCATATTCTGCTAGTACAGAGCTTTTTAGACCACAGATAGTCTCTAAAAGAAAAATTGAAGCATCGCTGCCAGTAAATACTTCTTGTATACTGTCGTTACTCTCTACATAATGGTAAGGAAGATGTCCAAAACCAACGATTAGAGATCTTTGGCAGGTTTTCAAGATAAATACTTCACCAGCTGATGGGCGGATGTTAGCATTTGCTTTTAAATTTATAACTGTAAGTCTATCAATCATGCTAGTGAGTATAAAGTGACCTTATGATTTAATTGTCACAAAAGTGTATTTTAGGTAAAAATTTTTATGATATTAGTTAGGATTTTTAAGCTGTTAGATCATAAAGTTGATGGTGCAATTAACTTTTTTATTCGTCATTATGGTAAGACGCGTTTTATGATTTCAATGAGTAAAAAAGCCCAATATTTGGGGCTCGAAAATCTATGGAACAAGGGCCCAAAAGCTTTTATTTACTTTTTTATTCTCTATTTAATAAGAGATGTTGTTTTATATATCGTTCTTCCGATATTCCTTACCCGTCTAACCTCGCAATAAGTTTTACAACCTCTCCCGATTAATTTATCTTTTACTGTTGCAAATTTTACATAAGATCTAAGGAGAATTCATGGAGTTGATGTTTAGTGCTCAAGAGATTTTAAAAAGACACGTTGGTTTAACATTTGATGATGTCTTATTAGTGCCAAGATATTCTGAAATTTCATCTCGTCGAATACCTTCTTTAAAAACTAAAATTACTAAAAATTTTTCTATAGATTTACCACTTATTACTGCCAATATGGATACCATTACCGAAAGTGAGATGGCCTGTGCTATGGCAATGATGGGGGGAATTGGTTCACTCCATCGCTTCATGACAACCGAAGAACAAGTTATTCAAGTTAATAAAATTAAAAAATATCAAAAAGAACATAACCTTAATACACCAATAGCAGCTTCAATTGGCGTCAAAGAAGAGGGGATGAATCGTGCTCGGCAATTAATTGAAAATGGTGTTCAAATTATTACCTTAGATATTGCACATGGTGATTCTATAATGATGCTCGAGACTCTGGATTTTCTGAAAAAATCGTTCCCTAATATTGATGTTATCGCCGGTAATGTGGCAACTCCCGATGGTGTAAGACGCATGATCGATCGCGGAGCTGACGCCGTAAAAGTTGGAATTGGCCCTGGTTCTATGTGTACTACAAGAATTATAACTGGACATGGAGTTCCTCAACTAAGTGCGATTGCTTTAGCTGTCAGTGCTGCATTCGAACATAATATTCCAGTTATTGCAGATGGTGGGCTTAAAAATTCAGGTGATATTGTAAAGGCACTCGCTGCTGGTGCTTCTGCAGTGATGGTTGGTTCATTAGTCTCTGGTACTCTTGAAACTCCTGGTGAAGTAAAAGGCGGAATGAAGCATTACCGTGGTATGGCCTCAAAATCTGCTCAAGTTTCATGGAGAGGCGAAATGCCTCAAGGAATGGCCGCAGAAGGGGAATCAACAATGATTCCATGTAAGGGTTCTGTGGTAAATGTAATTGAAGAATTAATGGGCGGCTTACGTTCTGGTATGACCTATTTAGGTGTTGATAACCTTAGAGCGATGAGCGAAGCTGCATTATTCATCCAAATGACAGCATCTGGAATGAGTGAATCCAAGCCACATGGAGTTCGTTAATGTATCCTTTTCCTAATTTTTCGGAAATGGAAGATATCATTTTTTCATATCCTAAATTACGAGATCGTATTTTAAATAAGTCTGATGACCACCAGAAAGTGCTTAAGAATTTAAAAGAAATTAGGGCCGAACTTTCCATCCCCTTTTTAAAAACTTTTGAAAAATTTTTAGATGCAACGCTACCCCAATTATATGATGGAATTCATTTTTATGATAATGGCCTAAACCTTAAAAATCTTTCTAAAAATAATAATATTGTGCTAGTTCCTAATCATCAATCTCATGCTGATTATGTAGCAATTAACTATATTTATTATAAAAATTATCAAACTCCACTCTTCGTGGCAGGAGGAAATAATCTTAATATATTTCCTATCGGGCCCCTTTTTAGAAGATCGGGGTGTTTCTTTATTCGGCGAACATTTGCCAATGATATCCTCTATAAACTGACACTTGAAGCTTATTTGTACTATATGCTTTTAAAAGGCAATCCTATTGAGTTTTTCTTTGAAGGTGGTAGATCTAGAACTGGAAAATTGCTTCCGCCGCGTTTTGGTCTCTACCAAATGCTTATTGAAGCACACTTAGCGATAGATACTAAAATCAGAAAACCTTTAGTTTTTGTTCCTGTGAGTATCGCCCATGAATATGTGCCAGAGCAAAAAAGTTTAACTCGTGAACTAGATGGCGCTAAAAAAGTTAAAGAAAGTGCAACTCAAGTTTTTGGTTTGATTAGACTTTTCTCGTATCAATTTGGAAATGTTCATATTAATTTGGGGCAACCGGTAGAATCCCAAATTCCCAACGAAACTAGTGAATTAAAAGTTCAAACTCAAAAACTTGCACTGAAATGCTTTGTTGAAGTTGGTCGAAATATGAAAGTGACTCCGACTTCACTTTTGGCGATGATTTTACTCGATGAACCAAGTGGAGCGTTGAAATGGGATGAAATCCTAAATAAAGCAAAACATATTATTACTTACTGTCAAACTTTCAATGTACCAATTACTGATTCAATACTGCCAGATAATCTTGAAAAATCTATTGAACGGTCAATGGATATATTAATTGGTAATAAAAAAGTTGAAGTTATTGGTAATCCAACAGGTCAACATGTCTTTTATTCAATAAAAGAAGACTCAAGAAAAGAAATACTCTATTTTAAAAATACAATTCTTCATCATTTTTTAATCCCATGGATTGTCCATATGGCATTGGCCAATATCTTCAATGGGCATATTAAAAATGTTGAAGATTTAAAAAAGTTTTTTATTGGTCAAAGAAAACAATTGATACATGAATTTTATCTCCCAACAGTAAAAGAATTTTTTAATCGAGCTTTGGAAATAGTGACAGATGCAATAGGCAGAGAAGTTTCAACACTAGAAGAGTGTATTGAATTAAATCATAAAGAGCTTTATCAATCTCTTGCCAAAGTTGGTATTTTCTCTCGTGCGTGTAATTATTTAGTAGAAGCATATTATATTTCTGGTGTTACTTTAATCGATTTAGCTCGTGATTATGGTGAAGGCTTTAAGATGGATACTTTTTTAAAGCGCAATCGTGAAATGTTTGAAAAAGAACGAAAACTTAAACGTATTATTAAATACTCAGAAAGTTATTCTGTTCCACTTTCCAAATCAAGTCTTGAATATTATGTTCATACAAATATAGTTGAATCTAAAAATGGCTTTTATATTTTAACAGACGCAGAAAAACTTTTACCTGTAATTAACAAAATGGAAGAGGATCTTTCATCACAACTTATAATTAATCTACTCAATTAGGCGGAATAAATGGCAAATCAAAAAATTAAAAGACATTTCCCAGGGGATAAAGAAAAAGTAAAAAAAGCAGTCCAAGAAATCTTATCATACTTAGGTGAAGATCTTAATCGTGAAGGATTAAAAGATACCCCAGAAAGAATTGTTAAATCTTGGGATAGATTATTTGGAGGTTATCTCTTGGACCCAGCAGATGTTCTAACAACATTTGAAGAAGATAATGTTATTCCACACAATCAAATAATTCTTTTAAAAGATATCGAGTTTTATTCAACTTGTGAGCACCATTTTCTTCCTTTCGTTGGAAAGGCACATGTAGCTTATATCCCAAGCGATAAAGTTGTTGGTATCTCTAAACTTGCTAGAATAGTTGAAATATATTCAAGACGATTACAAATTCAAGAACGTGTTGGAAATCAAGTTAGTGAAGTCCTTATGAAACAACTAAACGCAAAAGCTGCTGCCTGTATCATAGAATCAAAACATTTCTGTATGACTTGCAGAGGTGTTGAAAAACAAAATTCAGTAATGGTTACATCTTCGTTGCGCGGTCTTTTTTTAGAAAAATTTGAATCGAGACAAGAATTGTTAAATCTCATTCGATTATCCGCGTGATTGTAAAATGCGATAGAGGCAGACAACGATTTTTGGGTAATACAAAAATTGAAATAGAATCCAATAATTGGATGTCTCAAATTTTTGCCTTCAAATCATTAATTCGTTCACAAACTCAATACCAACTTATTGATAATAAAGTGTATTGGGATTGTGATCGGAGTTTAGATAATTGTGTACCTATGTTGGCAATCATTGGAACGCCAGTAGAACATGATCCGAGTTTCATTATTCAGGATTTTGAAGCTGGTTCATTTTGGATTAAATCATTACCTTTCCATCAAGATTTTGTTTTTCCAGAGCTCAAAACACAAATAATCTCTGTTTTGCCTGAAATTCCATTAGAAATGGGACAGAATTTTCACTTAGTAATCGATGATGAAAAAATAGAGCTTCATTTTTTTCTTCAAAAAGACTATATTGGTTAAAATTAATAACAAAATAAGATAATTTTAAAAAAAATCTTATTCTCAAGGGGTGAATTATAAAAGACAATCAGAATCCTAGTCCAAATCAGGCACCTGGCCAGTTCAAACGTCCGTCATCTCCAACTCAACAGAAACATCATGGACCAAGAGTAAATGATCAAATAAGAATTCCAGAATGCCGCTTACTAGGTGATGATGGTACAGCTTACGGCGTAGTTTCGATGTCAGAAGCGAGACGAATTTCTGACGAGCAAGGCTTAGATCTAGTTGAAGTTTCACCTACAGCAAGCCCACCTGTTGTTAAGTTAATAGACTTTGGTAAATACAAATACGAACTACAAAAGAAAGCTCAAGAGGCTAAGAAAAAACAATTAGTTGTTCAGTTAAAAGAAATTCAAGTAAAGCCAAATATTGAAGCTAATGACTTAAAAACAAAACTTAATCATTGTGCAAAGTTTCTTGACCAAGGCGATAAGATAAAAATCTCTATGCAGTTCCGTGGGCGAGAAATGGCCTATAGGGATGCAGGTATGGTCAAGTTTAAGGCCATTATTGCTCAAATTGAGGCCATGGGAGCCTTGATTGAATCTGAACCAAAGTTAATGGGTAATCGCATTATTGCCATTCTTGCTTCAGTAAAAAAACCTGTGAAAAAAGAAGATAAAAAAGAAGAAAAAGCTGAAAGTAAACCAGCAAAGTCATAAAAAATATTTTTTTGCATAATTTCTTTTACAAGTTGTGCAATTCTTGATATTTATACGTGCTTTTTATATTGAACACAAAAACGAATTGAGGAGATATCTCATGCCAAAAATGAAGACTCGGAAGTCTGCAGCTAAGAGATTTAGCGTGACTGGGACAGGAAAAGTTAAAAGAAACAGATGTGGTTTAAGACATAAACTAGAACACAAAAGTCCATCAGTTAAAAATAGAGCAGGATCAGCTGCACTAGTTCATCAAGCTGAGCACGAAAAAGTTCGAAGAATGTTACCTTACGCATTTTAATTATTAAGTAAGAACAGGTACCTTGGGTCCTCAAGCGATAAATCCCCCAATGGCCGTTATCAACAGGAGTTTACATGTCAAGAGTTAGAAGAGGCTTTAAAGCAAGAAGAAGAAGAAACAAAATTTTAAAGCTAGCGAAAGGTTATTCATTCGATAGAAGAACAAAATTTAAACACACAGCTGAAACAGTTAAGCGTGCATTACATTATGCATATATTGGAAGAAGACTATTAAAACGAGATATGAGAAAGTTATGGATTGTCCGAATTGCAGCTGCAGCTAGAACACTAGAAACTTCATACTCTAAGTTTGTTGGTTCTCTAAAGAAAAACAATGTTACAATAAACAGAAAAATGTTGTCTGAAATCGCTGCTACTGACTTTGCAGGATTTACCGCAATAAAAAATTCTTTAAAATAAAAAAAAAGCCTCCTTACGGAGGCTTTTTTTTTGCCTAATGTTTGTACACAAGTTTCCCATTTATATAATGCATACATCTTCCGTTTTTTCTAAGTTCAATTACTCCTCGTATCGGTGTACCCGTTGGGGCCGTAAATGCATTTGCAGTTGATTTCGCAAATATTGGTGTAACGTAATTATTGGTGTAAAGATCGTTGATTTTAGTTTTATCATAGGCCATTAGCACTCTCTGAGTCGTATTGTAATATGGCTGCATGATTGATTGATGTGTAGTCTCGTGACAAAGTCCTAGGAAATGTCCCATTTCATGAATAACGATAGTTGGTAAATCGTAAGGCAAACTTGTAGCGATTTGTGATGTTAAAAGTGTACCGTAGTCTCGATAGTTAACAATAATATCAGCGTGGGTAAGATCAATGTAATTACCTAAAGACGGATCAGTTCTTACGTATCCATAAAACTGGGTAATAGCTAATGCTTGCGCACTTACATCTGGAAACCAGTTAGCAGATTTATAAATACCTAATGTGTTATCTCTAAATATTGCAACATCAACATTAGAATTAGTACCTATGCGATTCATAGGTACTGTAAAAAACGACTTACCTGGAATTGCTCCATTCCATTCGCCTGCAACACCTTCAATCGCACTAATATCACTATTACTAAAATCTGTAGATACTTTAAGATCCAAGGGGAGACTGCCAAGTGAAGTCCATTTTCCAATTGTACATGAACCGCTAAGCTTAGGAGCGGCGGACATTTGAGTTGATGAACTTTGAGGTTTACAAGAAACAACAAAGCTTAAGAGAATTAATAGTCCGATTGAAAATCTCATGTGGATATTATCGGACTATTCAGGTCAGGAATTAACGTCGAACTGGAAAGACTTTAGCAAAAATTCACTTTTGCCTATATTCTTATGAGTTAGCCTTCTTGTGATCAGCTAAAAAGGTCTCCAGACCCTTGTCTGTTAATGGATGCTTATACAATGATTTGACGACATTTAGAGGCATTGTCGCTACGTCAGCGCCTAATAAAGCGGATTCTCTTACATGAGCTGCATGGCGAATAGATGCAGCTAAAATCTTAGTAGTAAATCCATAATTATCATAAAGCGATCTAATTTCGGCCACAAGGTCATTTCCATTTTGGCCTATATCATCTAAGCGACCAATAAAAGGTGAAATATAAGTAGCGCCGGCCTTTGCTGCTAAAAGTGCCTGATTTACTGAAAAACAAAGAGTAACATTTGTGTTTATCTTATTATCTGAAAACCATTTGCAAGCCGCTATTCCAGCTTCAGTTAACGGAATTTTGATGACAATATTTTTATGAATTTTAGATAATGCTTCACCTTCTTTTATCATGCCCGCCAAGTCTGTTGCAATTACTTCAGCTGAAATTGGTCCATCAATGATTTCTGCAATTTCTTTAATGACATCAATTTGATTACGTCCAGTTTTTGCAATGAGGGACGGATTTGTTGTAACTCCATCAATAATACCCAACTGAACTGCTTCTTTAATTTCAGAAATGATTCCTGTGTCTAAAAAAAACTCCATAACTGCCCCCTAAATTCAATTTATTAATTACAGGACAAGTTTTCTTCATCTTTTTTTTAATGGCAATTTAATTTTACGGTATAATGAAAATATGGTGAGAAATTTATTTATTTTCATATTTATACTTAATTGTCATGCTGCTGTAATGGCCATTGAAACTGATCATTCACTTGTAAAAACAATTTTAAAAATGGAGCCAGATACATTCTATGATAAAAAAATTGATTATTCCCATTTTTCAGGAAGAGTTTCCGATAGGGATGAGCATGGTTCAATTGTAAAAGTTTCTAGCGAAACTAAAAATGTAAGATTTTTTCATGCTGGAGATTTTATTGAATTTAAAGTTCAGTCAGTTGATTCTTCTGAGTTTTGCCAAGCATATGTAAGAAGTATTGAAGAAAACTATTTTGTTATCTATGTAAAAGATATAGCTCCCTGTTTTTCAAATACTGAATATTTTAGAAGGGGAACGGTGCTACTTATGCACTCTGAGAAGTTGGCGCTAAGAATTAAAGAAGCATCAGTGTATCGGGCCAGTCTTATTGATAAGAAAAAAGATTATATGCAACAACTGAATGGAATCAATCAAAGACTATGGACTTTTGAAGAAACCAAGATTCAACTCGCCTCAGAATATGATCGCAAGATAATCGCAATAGAAAATGAAAAAACTAAGGCCATTAGTGAATTACTTACAAAGAAAAATGACGAAATGAGAATCCAGAAAGAATTAATTTCTCGGTTGGATGGTATTGATAAAGAATTTAGTTTTTATCGAGTTGAAAAAGAAGAACTAATGTTTGATAGGTGGCACCTAGATCATGATCTAGGTGTACCTGTATATGAAAAACCTGTCGAATTACGATTTAAGCCAGAACACGTCATCGATTAATGAGTTCGGTGATTTAAATAAATTTCTTCCAATATTTCTTCATTATAAAGAAATTGAGAAGCGTGTTCTAGATAAAGTTTCAAGTCATAAGATGGTGCAAGTCCTAGCCATTCTTTAATCAGAGAAACATTTATTTCTTGTTGAATCCATTTAAAAATACAAGACTGTCTTAATGACTTTGGTGTTAAAGTTATTAAAAGTTTATGTCTGTAGTCTTCGAAAATAATTTCAATACCTCGTGACGAAAGACCGCCAGAGATGATTCTATAAGGGTTTGCATAGAATAATAAATTATCAAAAGTTATTTGAGATTTTCTTTTCATTTCTTCAAGAACTAATAAATAATCTGCATACACTCTATCAAAAACTTTAGGTAGAGGAACAGTATATGAATCACGTTTTGGGTGATAAATTCTTACTCTAGTCGGTTCTTCAGCAGTTGCTCCTGGAATAATATCAGATGTTTTTAAAGCTGAAAGATCTGATACTTTAAGACCAGATCCAAAAATTAATAAGAAAATGATTTGGTTTCTTTTGCAAAGCAGTTCTTGAATTTTATCTTTATTTTGTGATTCTTGAACAAGGAAAGTCCAAAGAGTTTTTACATCTATAAACGGTGTTGGTCTCGGAATATCTAAAAACTTTGGAGATGTAGGTAGTTTTCTAACGGGATTTGATTCAACTAATTCTTTAGCTAGTAGAAAATCAAAAAATATTCTCAATGCTTGAACTCGTCTTCTTCGAGAATTATCTGATGAATATTTTTTTTCTAAAAATTGACCATAATGAGAGACAAGTGTCTGATCAAAGTTTTTTACAGATATATCTTTATATTCACTTAGAAGATAATAATTAAAGCAGTCTAAATCTGTTTTATAATTCTTCAAAGTATTGATGCTTTTGCCTTGTTGACGTAAATTTCCATAAAATTCTTGCTGAAGTTCAAACAATTGACCTGTAGTCGGAAGAATTGGTTGGGCCTGAGGAGTACTTAGAGAAGTTGTCATGTTCATGTTTAATTCTCGTTTTTATTGGTGTGTGTTATTAATTACAAAGCGTTAGGTGGTGGATACTATCGTACTTTGTAAAATTTAACAACTTAAAAAGTCGGTCTTGTAAACGGCCCAGAGCAGTGATACAAGACACTAACTTAACATTTTTATAAAAGTGGGCCATTTGTGCAATCGATCACCTTCAATTCTTCTAACCAAAGCAATTCTGCGCAAATTTTTGCGGATGTAGCGCATTGGCTTGAGGTTCTCTATGCTGAAGGTCATTTGCAAAATACATTGTCCACCATCACATCATTAAATAATCTAGAAGAGATAATTAATTACAAATTTAAAAATAAACTTTTATTGCTTCAAGCTTTAACTCACACTTCTTTTACACATGAATCGGTTGGCAAGTTAAATCCATCTTATGAGCGCCTAGAATTTTTAGGTGACTCAATTCTTAATTTTATTGTGACAACAAAATTATTCGATTTACATACTAATTTCTCAGAAGGGGAATTGTCTAAATTAAGAGGGGCCCTCGTTAATGAAAAAACTTTTTCAGAGCTAGGAACATTATTAAGCCTTTCGGATAATATATTTATAGGACGTGGAGAGTTTAATCAGAAAGGTCATTTTAGACCTTCGCTAATCGCTGATACTTTTGAAGCTCTATTTGGAGCAATCTATTTGGATGCTGGTGTAGAAGCAGTAGAAAAATGTTTTAGTAAAATTACGGAATTATATAAAACAGTTCATAAAAAAGATTTTTATTCTGCTGTTCATGCAAACGATTTTGATCCTAAAACTCAATTACAAGAAATTTGTATGGCCCAATATCAAGAACATCCTAGGTATGTTTCTTCAGAGCATAGAGAGGGGTTTTCTGTTTCCATTTGGTTAAAGGATAAATGCCTAATTGAAAGAACAGGGACTTCAAAAAAGAAATTAGAAAAAGAATTAGCTAAAATAGTACTAGATGAAAAAAAATATCAACTCTGATAATAACTCCGAGGAGAATTAAATGCTTTTAGAAAATCAACATCCGCATAATAAAGCCATCATGGTCTCTGTATTAGGTGCGCCCAATGCAGGTAAAAGTTCACTGATTAATTGCCTTATCGGAATGGATCTTTCCGTTGTTACAAGTAAACCACAGACCACAAGAAATAAATTTCATTGTGTCTTTAATATTGATAGAACAGAAATTATTCTTGTAGACACTCCAGGTCTTCATAAATCAAATCAAGAATTCAATAAAAGATTAAACGAACAAGCTAGAGAAGGTACTGAAGGTGCTGATCTTAATCTTCTTTTGATTGATATTTCAAAAGAGATTGTCGATCAAATAGTCAGCTTTAAAGAAAATATAGAACAAGAGTTAGGTAATACTTGGTTAGTTTTTACTAAGTCCGATAAAATTGAAAATGCTGATCAATTACCACTTTCTGAAGTATTTGAAAAAGCGAAAGCATTGATTCCTAATTTAAGTAAATTCTTTTTAGTGTCAGCTAAAGAAGGATCAAATATTCATATTATTACAGGTGCATTATGTGATCAGGCGCAGTCTGGTCCTCATCTTTACCCAGATGGTGATATCTCAGATAAAACTCAACGTTTTTTTGCTACTGAGTATATTAGAGAGCAAGCTTTTGAGTTATTAAAAGATGAAGTTCCTTACGAAGTTGCAGTTGTAATTGATGAGTATAGAGAAGTGAAAAGTAAAGAAGATCCTAATATTATAGATTCCCATATTTCAGCATCAATCCTGGTTAATAGACCATCGCAAAGAGCAATTGTTATTGGATCAAGTGGATCTATGATTAAAGAAATAGGTATTCGTTCTCGTAAAAAAATTGAGGCGATGACAGGTGGTCCTGTTCATTTAAACCTGCATGTTAAGGTTTCACCGAAGTGGTTTAAGAATAATTTTGTTTTGGAAGAAATTGGTCTGCCTCGGGCCCATGATTCGAATCGTGTGTGGAGAAAAAAATAAAATGGAAGCAACTACAGATCAAAAATCTTATCAACGTTCGATGGTAATTTCAATTATCGGAAGACCCAATGTTGGTAAAAGTACAATATTTAATCGTTTAATGAGAAGAGCTCATAAGGCCATCACATTTGATAAGCCTGGTGTAACTCGTGATCGACATTATGGAATTACTTCTTTTGAAGAATTAGGTAATGCAAAAAAAGGTGAAGCTATTTTGGTTGATACGGGGGGGTTTTATCCTCATAAGATTGACGAGAATGTTCCTAAAAAACGCGATCAAGTGATGAATAAGTTTTTTAATATTATGACAGAGCAAGCTCGCATCGCTATTAGAGAAAGTGATTTAATTTTATTTGTTGTCGATTCACGTGAGGGTGTTCTTCCTTTTGATGAAATTATTGCTGATTATATTCGGAATCAGAAAAAAGAATTTTGGCTTGTTATTAATAAATTTGATTCTGACAAACAAGATGGAGAAGAGTTTGAATTTTATTCACTTGGGATAGATCCTGAAAAAATGTTTAAAATTTCAGCCGAACATGGACTCGGACTCTTGGATTTAAAGCAAGATCTTCATAAACGTATTTTAAAATTTGAAGAAAATGTACAGAATGAATATTCACCTTTATCAAAAGGCGTAACTCCCCGTGAGAAAGTTGTTGCAAGGTTAGCCATCATTGGTGCACCTAATGCAGGAAAATCTACACTGCTTAATTTATTACTTGGATCTGATAGGGCGCTTGTCAGCGATATTGCAGGAACGACAGTCGATCCGATTGAAGGATTTTTTGATTTATTTTTTGGAAAAGATGCAAAAAGACTTGAGGAAGATGCTTTGTCATTTGCCAAAAATGATAATTTATTAATGCAGCAATATGAAGAATTTAGATTAAATAACCCTGATGTTTATCAAGCACTTTCTAATGTTTACAATATTGAAGAAGAAAATACTGGTGGAAATCCTATTTATGAATCTGAAGAGGATGAAGCTCCTTTGGTAGCGGAATCTAGCTCTCAGTTTGAAACTGATGAAGGCTTTGAAGATGCTTTAAGTGATGAAGAGTTTAAAAAATATGATGATGAAGTATATGAAAATGTCTTTTCAGAAGATGATTTAGAAATAGATTTTGAAGAAGATGAAATTGAAGCTGAAGTCGAAGAAGAGGTGAAAGAAGAAGGGTCTCATTGGCGGTCTCTGCATATCGTTGATACAGCAGGGATAAGGCGACAAAAAGCAATTGAAGGTTTTATTGAGCAACAGTCAGTCTATAGAGCTTTAAGGTGTATAACTGAATCAGATGTCATAATTTACATGATTGATGCTTCAATTGGAATAAGTCACCAAGATCGACGTTTACTAGATATCGCACTTGATAAAGGTAAATCAGTTATTGTTTGTTTAAATAAAATGGATTTGATTAAAGAGAAACTTGTAGATGAAAATACTAAAAAAGAATGGCTTCTAGATCTAAGAGAAACAATTCCGTGGTTATCATATTGTGATTTAATTCCTATTTCAGCAAAGCATGGGAAGCAAATAGGTAAACTTAAAGAATCAATTAAGAAAACAGTATTGATACGGAATACAAGTATTAAAACTGGGGTTCTTAATCGTTATGTCTATCAAATGCTGGAGCAGCATTCGATTGGTATTAAAAAAGCTGGAAAGCGTTTAAAAATTAAATATGCATCAATGTTAAAGGCCGATCCTCCAACATTTTTAATGTTTAGTAATTTATCTAAAGATATTCCTGATAACTATAAGACCTATTTGAAAAATGGATTACGTAAGGAATTTCATCTTACGAATACCCCAATTCATTTAATTTTTAGAACAGGTGAGGATTTATCTAAAAGATTCCAAAAGCGTATGAAGGAAATAACCTGATTTACCAATTGAAAATATAGCTAACCATTAAGCTGTATACATTTCCTCCCAGATTATCAAAGCCGTAAGCACCAGGGGTGACCGGCTGAAATTTGGTGGTGTTTTTATCAAAGAAACTAACAGTGTGGAGAAGAAACTCAACTCCCCAATAAGATTCTTTAATTTCAATTGGAAATTCTAGACCCCCACCAACTGCAAATCCTAATCCTCCGCCGATTTCTCGAGGAAGTTGTGATTGCGTGATATACTGATTAGTTTGGTACCAGTATTCCATGCGGCCCACGACGTAAGGATTTGAATAAGTGATTGCTGTACCTAAGTTGGCAGTTTGCATATAGTATCGATAACCAAAAAAGACACGAAGCATGCTGACATCGACCATTCCTGGAGGTTTTGGATTGAGTGGATCTCCGCCTAGAGAAGGAAAGCCCATAACGGCATCTTTTAAAAACATACTATGCCGAGACATCTCGATGCCAAGGGCCAGTGCTGTTTGAAAATCTTTAAAAAAGGTAAAACTGAGTCCAAAAGTAGGAGGAAGGTTTGAGTAGGCAATCCCTCGATTACCATCAAAAGTTGTAATTCCTAATGAAATATTAAAACAAAAAAATCGTCCAAAACGATAAAATCTTTCATCCTCAGTTACTTTAGCATCTTCGGTATCTTCACTAAAGTCAGTAAAGATATCTCCACCAATATTTAAATCTTCATCGTCGGCAGAGAACATATCACCTGAAGAATCTTGAGACCTAGCAATTGGTGAGTTAAGTGTGATTGCACCAATAAGGAGAACTAATATTAAATAAATTTTCATAAGTAAAAATGTACACCTGAAACAATAAAATTATTTCCTAAAGTTTGAAAAACAAATTTCTCATTATTATAGACAGAAAGACCAAATTCGAAGCTAAATCCGATAGAGCTTAACCCTTGAAAATGAAATTCAGAACCAAAACTTAAATCAAATTGAAATCCAGAATATGAAACTTGGTTAACAGTATTGCTTAAAAGTGCTCCAAGACCGGCCAAGTAAAAATTGACTTGAGGCTCATCAAAGAGATTTTTGTAAAGCTTTAATCCAACACCGTAGCCACCATTATCAACAGAAGAAGAATAACTTGCAACTCCTCCGTAGGCAAATGATCTATTTTTTTGAAGTTTAAAAGATAAAGCTGGGAAGGAATTTTTTAATTGATTACTAAAGCCAACTCCCAAACGATTGATTTTGTCGTAGGAAAAGCTATTTGTTGTAAAACATAAAAAAAAGAGACATAAAGTTAGTTTTTTTATCATAGATGATATAATCCTTCATTCTTCGTAGATGTTCAGTGCGTCTTTTATAATAATTATTTTATCTATTTTTGACAACTTAACAAACCCTTTTTACAATGAATTTCATTTTTAATTTTTATTCACACTTTTAATGAGAGAAATACCTATGACTAATGTAACAGCAGCTGCACCAAATCGGAATCTAAAGCAAATTATGGATTCAGGAGATGTGAATGGATTTGTTCAAAAAAACAAAACATTACTTATTACTTTGTTTATATTGCTAACTGCCGCTGTTGCGGGATTTGGATTTTATAGTCAGGTTTCAGATGCATCTAGAGCTGAATATAATTCTAAAATTTATGAGTTTGAACAAGGTCCACTTAAAAAATATACTGAGACTGGTGCAGAATCAAAAGCATTGCTTGAAAGTTTTAAATCACTCCATTCAGCGGTCAAAAACTATCCTGGAATTTTTCCCGTAATTATTAAAATGAGTGATTCATTAATGGCACATAAAAATCTTGAAGATGCTTTGTCTATTTTAGCAATTGGTAATTCGGTATCTAATAATGAATATAATAATTACTTTATACTTGCACGGATGGCCGTTGCTTACGAAGATTTAAACCAAGATCAAAAGGCAATTGAAACTTTAGAGAAAATGAATAATGCAAAATTAAAAATATTCGAAGGAAAGATCTATTTAGACTTGGGTAGATTATACTTAAAAGCTGGAAACAAAGAAAAAGCTAAAACTAGCTTTAAATATGTAGTTGATAAAGCTAACTCGGAATCTGAATTTGTAAAAGTGGCTAAATTGTATCTGACAAAAATTTAGGAACATAATGTTTAATCAAAAAATAATTCTACTGATCTCTGGAATAATATTATTAGGGCTATCTTCTTGTTCTCATATACAAGCCGATGGAAAACTTGATAAGCAATTTTCTCCGATTTGGTCAAAAAATATTGATCCAATATATGACTCTGGAAACTTGCCAATTGCTTTGCAATCACCACTTATTCATGAGGGCCTGGTTTATATAGGTGATAACTCCGGTTATTTTTCAGCATTTGAACTGGAAAATGGAAGATTAGTCTGGAGAGAAAAAGAAAATACTACTTATCATTCAGGCGCTGTAGGACATAAAGATCAAATCATTTATGGTTCTGTTCAAGGTCTAGTGACTTCTCGCCAATATTTAACAGGAAAAATTAAATATAGCGTAGATTTAGGAGCTTCGATTGAAACTCGTGGAACTATCTTTCAAGGAAGAATCTTTTTCCAATTAAGAAATCATCAAATTTTTGCACTTGATGTAGAAACCGGTAAAATTTTATGGGCCTATAAAAGATCAGTTCCAAATTTAACAACCATTCAAAAATCATCTCTACCAATTATTTATAAAGATAAAGTAATTGTTGGATTTGCAGATGGTGCTCTTGTGGCCTTATCATTGGATGAGGGAGTTCTTCTTTATGAAGTCAAATTATCAAATGGGACTAAATTTGTAGATGTTGATAACACTCCTTTAATTTTTAATGATCTACTTTATTCTGGAGGTGTAGGTTCTCCAATGTCAGTGATTGATCCTAAAAATGGTAAAATATTACGCAAGGGAGATTTTATTTCTTCATCAACACCTATCGTTTATGACAATCGTCTTGTTTTTGGAACTGCAGGTGGCGAATTAATAATTACAGATAAAAATTTAAATATTGATAAGCGTTTAAAAGTTTCTACTTCAATGATTGCATCGATTGTAAATTATAATAAGCAATTGGCCATTGGGACAACTGACGGAGTCGTATCCCTCATTGATCCATCTACACTTAAGCTGAGCAATGCTTTTTCTTTTGGACACGCTTATTCTGCCATTTTTGGGGATATGGCCAGTGTAGATAATTACTTGGCAGTCTTGTCTTCCCGTAATCGATTATTTGTTTTCAAAAAGTGATAATTCTTTGCTTACTTTAAGATATTAAAATAATCATTACTCCATGAGACACTAAGTCTTTTTGCAAATTCTTCGTTAAAGGGCAATTTTAATTTTTCTGAAGCTATGGCCCTTCCCTGGTTGTTATCAAATCTAGACAGTGAAGTGAGTAAAGCTCTGTTTGAAAAAAGAGTTGTTTTTAAAAGAATATTCATACTTGCAGTACTAGGGTTGAGTTTTTCACTTTGGGTATGAGTAACTAAGTTTTCATAAATATAATAATTGCTACTACTTCCGTAGGTACATAATTCACGCAGTTCTATAAAAGTTTTCGCCAAATGAATATCTACTGCATTTTTAACGATTTCATTAACTTCTGCTGCAGTAATTTTATCATTCATACTATTTATTATATCGATTACTTTTGGAGATAAAGCATCTTTTGTAATAGGGAGAAGTAATTCAGGGTGAGTGCTCACGTAATTTGTATTTTTAAATTCAGCTAGATTATAAGTAAAAACTTTTGAATTAGGTACTATTTTAGAGCTGTATTTTTCTTGATAGCTAATTAACCCTGTATGAAATGAGGGACAAATTTGTAATTCAGGTGCATAAGAATTATTTGAATAGGATTTAAAAGATTCATATTGTGAATAAAGAGATAAAAAATACAATTTTTTATTTGTAAGGTTACTTTCCTCTGTCGATATTGAAGCTGGGAATCTTCCCATTTTCGGAGTCGTCGAAGCAAAGTCTATAGATTTTATTTCTGGTACAAGTATTTTTTCACCTGCACGAGCTTGGTAGCGCTCCATTTTATTTTGATAACTTTCTGTACCTGCACAAGCAACTAGTAAGAGACCAAGTGACGAAATAGCAAGGTTTGAAATTTTCATATTAACTCCTAGGCCAATATGTTGACCTAGAAGTTTATCGGAATTTAAAAATTATTTTTGAGTGAAATCTACCATCCTAATACATAGGCAAATATTAAAGGTGCAACTATTGTGGCATCAGATTCAATCATATATTTCGGAGTATTAATGTCAAGTTTACCCCAAGTAATTTTCTCATTAGGAACGGCCCCAGAGTATGAACCAAAACTTGTTGTTGAATCAGATATTTGGCAGAAGTATCCCCAAAGTTTTACATCTCTTTCTAGATCCTGAGTTAACATTGGAACAACACAGATAGGGAAGTCACCAGCAATTCCACCAGCAATTTGGAAAAAACCAATTGATGAGCACATAGTTGATGCTTCTGTGTACCAGTCTGCAAGTCGCATCATGGTTTGAATACCAGACTGAATCGTGTGAATATTTTTAATACGGCCATCTATATTGGCCGCAGTATACATATTACCTAAAGTCGAATCTTCCCAACCTGGAGTAAAAATTGGAAGATTTTTTTCCATGGCCGCTATCATCCATGAATCTTTTGGATCAATTTGATATTCATTTTTAAGTGAACCGTTTCGTAAAAGTTCCCAAAAATAATAATGAGGAGGATGACTTTCTCCGGCCTTATCTGCTTTTTGCCATTCTTTATTTATGAGTGCTTCAATTTTTCTCATTGCTTCATCTTCTGGAATGCATGTATCAGTAACTCTGTTCATTCCACGCTCAAGAAGTTTCATTTCATCTTCAGCTGAAAGTGCACGCCAATTAGCTATTTTTTGGTAGTGGTCGTGTGCAATTAAATTAAAAATATCTTCTTCTAAATTTGCCCCTGTACAAGAAATTGCGTGAATTTTATTTTGGCGGATCATTTCGGCCAATGATTTTCCAAGTTCAGCTGTAGACATAGCTCCTGCTATTGTTACAAGCATTTGTCCATTTCCTGCTAAGTGAGTGTCGTATCCGATAGCTGCATCAAGAACGGAAGCTGCGTTAAAGTGGGTGTAGTGTCTAACCATAAATTCAGAAATTGGACCTTTTACATTACTCATTTTTTACCTCATTAATTATTTTTTAAAATATGTATAAGATTTAAGACATTCTTCATAAAAATCAACTAAACGTACGCCTTCTCTTGGATTTATTTTTCCAGCAGCAATTTGTCGATCAATATTTTTCTTCATTGTGTAGGCCATTGCATCGGGATTGTACTGCATGGCCGCTAGTACGCTTTCTGCTGATGAGCCTTTAATGACTTCCTCAATATAAAAATCAGTTGGATCTTCATCATCACAAAAAACATGAACTTCATTTAAACGTCCAAAGAGATTATGAAGATCTCCCATAACATCTTGATAAGCACCAGTTAAAAATAATCCAATATAGTACTCATCATTTTGCTCAAAATTATGTAACGGTAATAAATTTTTAGTCTCATTTATATCTATAAATTTATTAATTTTTCCATCAGAATCACAAGTAATATCAACTAAAGTTCCATAAACATCAGGTTTAATATTTAATTTTGTTATGGGAACAATGGGAAGTAATTGTCCAATCGCCCATAAATCGGGAGCTGATTGAAAAACAGAAAAATTACATAAATATTGAGGAGCTGTTGATTGATCAACATCATATAAATTATCTGGCAAGAATTCCATTTCTGGTAACATCAAAGAAATCTTTTTTGTAATCTTCCAAAATAAAGTTTCTATTTTTGCTCTTTCTTCTAGTTGCAAAATTCCAAGTCTAAAAGCATTGAGGCATTCGCTTTTAGTATCAAGAGCATCGTTATAAACTTCCTGAGCATTTTTTAAATTTAATGTTTCACAGAGTTCACGCATATTTGAGACAAGAAAATGTTCACCTTCAGATTTTGCAATTGTATAATCTGTAAATGAAGTTTCAATTTTATCGATGACATTGGTAATTACACATGAATGGCGAGCCGTAATTGCTCTTCCAGACTCAGAAACAATATTAGGATGAGGAACTTTTTCAATATCACATATCTCTTTTAGAATATAAACAATGTCCGATGCATAATCATGTAATTTATAATTAACTGAAGAATCATTAGTAGATTGAGAGCCATCGTAGTCTATTCCTAAACCGCCACCAACATCAAAATATTCTATATTGGCACCTAGTTGGAATAATTTTGCATAAATTCTTCCGCCTTCTCTGATAACCTCTTTGATTGTTCTGATGTCAGTAACTTGAGAACCAATATGAAAATGAAATAGTTTTAATGAATTTAAAAATCCTTCATCTTTTAAAATCTGAACAGCGATAAGCATTTCTGAAATAGTTAAACCAAACTTGGCTTTTTCACCACCAGAGTCAGACCACTTACCCGAACCCTTTACAGACATTTTTGCGCGTAAACCAATGATTGGCTCAATATTCATTTCACGAGAAAGCTTTAAAGTTTTATGAAGTTCAGAAAATTTTTCGATTACAATAATAACTTTTCTTCCAAGTTTATTTCCTAAAAGTGCTAAACGTAAATAATCTTCGTCTTTGTATCCGTTTAGAATTGTAAGGGCATTAATATTATCGTTATAAGCAAGTACTGATAAGAGTTCTGGTTTAGATCCTGCTTCAAGTCCATAATCATAAGGTGCACCAGCATCGACTATCTCTTCAACAACTTCTCGCATCTGGTTTACTTTTATGGGATAGACACCCTTATATTGACCTGCATAATTGGCTTCTTTTATTACTTCGCGAAAGGTTTCATTGATAACTTTAACTTGAGAGCGAAGAATATCATGAAAACGAATAACAATAGGAAAAGGTATATTTTGATCTTTCATTTCTTCAAGTACTTCCGCTATGTCTATTCTTGGCCCATTTGGGTCACGATTAGGAAGAACACAAAGATGGCCTTGATTATTTACGTCAAAATAACCATCACCCCAGCGGCTAATGCCATAAATTTCGTTAGCTTCTTCGATTGACAAGGGAATGTCTGCCATTATTTATCTCCTTCATATTAAAGACGGAAATTTAACGTATTTAGAGGAAAAGAACAAATATTATTGCAAAAAATCAAGGGTTAGGACTAAGGGATAATGATCACTTGGAAGGGCATAACGTTCAAATGGGTTTTGAGGCAAGGATAATGGAATCCCGTGTTGATCTAGGTAGCGGTAAATGCCCGAATCTTCCTTAATTATTTAATTTTGAAGTAATTCAGGAAGAAAAATATAGTCAATTTGGCAGTTTTCGGGTTGCCCATCTTTAGTGAAATGAACAAAGGTTGTTCGCTCTTGCTCAGATAAATTGAGGAGATCTAAGATATCTAGCAGTGATGTTTGTTTATAAATTTCACGGAATTCTCGTTCGCAATTATTTTTTTGAGCGATACCATTTAGGTCTCCGGCAATTATAATTGGACAATTAGGAAATTCATTTTGTATGGTTTGGTAGATATTTAAAAGTTCCTTAATTTCGTTCGATCTTTTTAAAAATCCATTTGGATCATTACCCTCGCGGTCCCATTTTGATTTTAAATGAACTAATAAAATAATAAGTTCAAGATTATTATTTTTAAAAACTCTTAGTTCAGCAACATCTCGAGAAAAGTTCTTTTCTTTGTGAGAAATATATTGGTAGCTACAGTTAAAGCTTTTTTTAATGAGAAATCCTATTTCTATACCTCTGTCAGAGTTTCCAGGAATTAAAAATGGAATAAATAAGTTATTCAAATAAAGGGAGTTAAACATATCGAGAGATTCTAGTCCGCCAACTTCACACAACATCAATATATCTGGTGAAATTTCTAAAATAGTTTTTGATAACCATTTTACTTTTTCGATGGGTTTTTGATCTTTCGTCTCTAAGAGAAAAAGATTTTCAACGTTGAACTGAGTAATTTTCAATTACAACTCCATCCAAAGATAAGAGAATTGTAAGTTTTTGTCGTAAGGTTCCAAATAGCTTTACAGTAGTATCCTTTGAAGAAATCTTTACTTGGCAACTCTTTGGTAAATAAATTAATTTGTTCTGTTGTACATGTTATTTCTTTTGGATAATGAGTATCTTTGATGACTTTTGAAAATGATAACTTTCCATTATAAGAAATAAGTAATCCATAATAATAACCGTCATCGACTTGGGTAAAATATAATGAATCATTTAAAATGAGTAAAGGGATTTCTCCTCGTAGTGTTTGAATTGCAAGTGAATGACTTTTATCATCAGTTAATATTGCAGGAGAGTGAAATAATATTTTATTTTTAGGCAATAAGTTTTTTAGAAAAGTAATAGCTATATATGTTTTTTCATTTTCTTTCTGATGTTGTTTACAAGGTGAATCCCAGAAAGTTGTCATCGGTTTTGATTTTGCAGCTTCTGTTGCCCAAGAAGGAATTGGGAATCCAGATTTTTTTTGAATCTGTTTATTAGTTTCTTTTTCATCAATTTTATTTATTGAATAGTTTTTTAAAATTTCAAGCCACTCTAAGCGAACAGCTCCAGTCTCTTTGGTACAAACTGAATTATCAGGACAGCCTGGTAAATCTAGAAGTATAGGTTCGATAGATTCTGCATGAAGTGAAAAAAATAATAATAGAATTAAAGATATCATTTTTTTTGAACTCTAAGTTTAAGTGCGGCCATTCTTTTTTTTCCTTCTTCAAAGCGTCTGATTTGCTCAGGAGTTTCTGCTAAAAGTTTATTGACTTCAGTTGGTTTTCCATTTTCATCAAGAGCAACAAAAGTAAGATAGGCGGTTGTTGTATGACGTGTAACTCCAGTAAAAGGATTTTCTGAAATAACCTTTACGCCTACAAGCATTGAACTTTTCCCTACATAATTTATTGATGATTTTATAAGTACATGCTCACCAACTTTAATAGGGGCCATAAAACTAATATCATCAATGTGTACAGTAACAACAGGTCGATTTGCATGGCGTTGGGCAACCATGGCAGCGGCCATATCTATCAAAGACATGACAACTCCTCCGAAAATAGTATTTTGAGGGTTTGTATCATTCGGCATAACTAAGTTTCGCATTTCAATTTCACTACTACTAACTGATTTCATGATTACCTCGAAGAGTTAAGTCATATACTATTTTTAATAAAATGGATAAAAGAAGCGCGCTAAATTGCACAACTGCTAATGTTGCGCCAGAAGGAAGGCCATAGGCATTTGCAATTATAAGCCCAATAAAGGCGAAGATCGATGAAAAAAGAATACTGTAAATAAAAGTTTGTTTAATGTTTTTGGCAAATTTCAATGAGAAAAATCCTGGAATTAAGAGAAATGTTTCAATTAAAATAGTTCCGGCCAATTTAATACTAGTGACAATTATGAGTGTTAGTAAAATAAAAAAAAAATAATGATAGAGTTTAGCATTAATTCCCGAAGTAATAGCACCTTCTTCATCAAAAGTTAGATAGAGCCATTTATAAAATGGAATAAAGATTATAAAGATAGTTAAGACAAGCAGAGCTAGCGAAAGCAGCATATCTTCGGGGTTCAAAAGTAAAATATTTCCAAATAAAAAGTTCAACAGGTCACCTTTGTTTTTAGCAAATAATGAATGTATCAAAATACCCAAGGCCATCGTTGAAGTATAAAAGATGCCAATCATTGAGTCCGTAGGGAGGTGTTCTTTAAATGTAGAACGTGCCAAAAAGAGTGTACAAAGAAGAGTGATGGTAAGTGTGAAGAGAAATATATATAGATTTTGTTGCGCTTGAAATAAGCTAAGAGCAATTGAGAGTCCTAGTAGCGTTGAATGGGAAATAGCAGAACCTATAAATGCATTTTTTCTGGCAATTAAGAGTGGTGAAATAATTCCACAAGTAATGCTAAGTAAAAGAGATCCTAATAAAGCATAAATGAGAAACTCATAGTGAATGAAGTCACTAAGAGAAGAGAAAAGAGTTGTCATTACTTTTTCCTCATAATAAAAGTGTGTTTATGTTGATTGTTTTCTTTATGGTCATGATTACAAAATGTATGATTAGGTATACTTTCTTTTTCGTGAATAAGTAGATGTTCAAACTCACAGTGGTAAATATCTTCTAAAATATTTTTAGTAAGTAATTCTTTGTTGTTGTGCCAATGAGAGGTTTTATTTAGGCATAAAATTTTATCACAGCTTTTAATCAATTGAGTGATGTTATGATCTACCATGACTATTGCTGTTTGATGGGCCGACTGTATGTCTTTCAAAATGGCCTGTAATTGATCTTGACCACTGCTGTCTAAACCTTTCATTGGTTCATCAAGTAAAATTAGTTTTGGAGAATGAAGAAGTGCTCGAGCAATTAAAACTCGTTGTTTTTCACCACCTGATAATTGGTTTAGAAGTGATGACTTTTTATGAGACATATTTACTAAAATTAAAAGTTCATTAATTCTGCTTTCAATATTTTTTAATATTTGAGATTTAGCAGCTATTTTTAAAAACTCAAAGACATTAACCGGTAAGATTGTATTGAGCTCGCTACTTTGAGGAACATACGCCAATAAAGAATACGGAAACTTGGAATCTTTAGTAAAAAGTTTGTGTTCATAATAAAGCTCACCAGCGGTCGGAGTTAAGAGACCGGCAATTAACTTCATTAAGGTCGACTTGCCACCACCATTAGGGCCAAGTATACCAAGGCTTTCACCTGCAAATAATTGAAAGGAAATATCTTTTAAGATGATTTCATTTGAATTGTCATAAGAATAACAAATATTATTTGATCGTAAAATAGGAGCTTTTAGTTTTGTCAATTTATGATCCCTTGAAGTTTCTTGTGTAGGGATAATAAAATATTAAAATCTTCTATAGTTGAATTTGACTTAGCTGAATCAATTTTGATCACAATATCTGATGGTCGTATTTTGTTTTTAATATTTTCGGCAGCAGTAATATTTTCTTCTAGAATCCAGATCACTTTTTTTTCTTTTAGAGCATCGTAAACTTTTTTTACGGATGATGCTGAAACTTCTTCGTGATGAGAAGATCCTTTTATAGCAAGTATTTGATTTTTATTTATTGCTAGTTTATTAAGTAAGGGGAGTAGAGCATCGTGTGTAAGAATAATACTATATGGAATTACTTTTAAATCCCTTGCAATTAAAGCTTCAATTGTTTTTGAATCACATATTTTTTGTTCTTTTTGTCCTAACTCTTTAGTTAATAATTTTTTGAATTGACAAAAAATATCCGGATAAAGCCAGAAATGTCCGAGTGCCTCTGTTGTTTTAGTTGGGTATTGTGATATTGCAGATTCAGGAAGTGGTAAGTTAATAGTTTTGAGATTTTTATCTTTGCTTCTAATATAGGAAATTTTTTTCATCCAAGGATTTAACTCTATTGGACCAACAATCAACTCAGGTGCCTGTATCAGTTTTTTTATATCTTGAATAGTTGGTTCAAATTCATGAGGATCTCCACTCGGCATAATTATATTGAGAAGTTCAATATTCTTTGTATTATTTTCATCTAATATAATTTGGGCCATACGACAGATTTCGGGATGGGTACAATAGATGATTTTTGCGTTTGCATTTAGAGTAATTACTAAGACCAAAATACTAAGTATAATTTTTAACATAGCTAAATTTAGCAAAAAAGTAGAGAAGTGAAAACTATTTAATCTCTACAGTAGAAATGATGATTCCATCTAACACCACGGTCAAATCCCGGTTTTCCAATATATTTTGTTAAATCTACACTACTTAAATCATCAGCTATACTATCAACTATACTTGTTGGATAATCAGCAGGGGTGTAGTTAGCTGGGAAAGTCCCATTATTGGGCTGAGGAGGGAATTTACCGAAGGCCCCGCCAGTCGTAACTTTACCTTTATCGCAATAGGCAATTCCCAATGCATAAATTTTGTCTGCGGTAGAAGCTCTAAGTTTTGGCTCTCCAGTATACATATTAAAATCACTATCAGCATCAATAGTGGAGTCTACTAAACCCGCAAGGCCTACGGCACCTGGTAGATTAGTTCCGATACCTTCATTTGATACAAATCGATTAAAATAAACATTTAAGTCGGTATCAATCGGAAGTCTACATATTTGTTTTCCACCTATACTAGAAGAGAAGTTTGAGCAGCATCCCGAACTTACTCCATTTTTTGGTGTCATTCCAAGTGGAGTACAACAGGTAAAGTCTTTTGATGAAAAAACGGCCGCATGGTCGATATCTTTTTCAAATACAAATTTTTTCTCTCCGTTACCGATACCTAGAATTTCATCAGGAAAAGATGCTGGAATTGTATCTGTTGAATATAATTTTTGTAACGAATTTGAAGTGTAAGTAGGTTTTGCATTTAAATCAGCTCTTACTTTTGTAGCAGTTTTAAAAATTCCTGGTACAAGTTTATTTTGATCATTTGTACAATAAAGTGGTTCATAGGTAATTTGTGGAATACCTAGAAGTTCTAATCGTCCTAGTTTTGTTAAATAATAATTAGGATTTCCTGGTATAACAACGGCCGTATTTGTTGATGCTTCTAAAGTTATAAAAGAAATTTCTAAACTTGCATAATTCCATCTAATGGTCGCATCTGCAGATGATTGATTCTTGGCCTTAATATTTAAAATTGGTCGAGCAGAATTTGTAACATTATCAATACAATATCCTGATTCATCATAGTTGGCCGGAGCCACTCCACTTGTAGAAATACTATCATAAAAAGCAAGTGAATAAGTTAATGGGGTTGTGCATGTTGTAGCAATCGGCGTTGCTGCAGAAGTTAGGCCAGTAATTTCTGCACCGTTTGCATCAAAATAATGAATAATTATACTTTGTATTTGGGCCTGATCAATATAGACAGGTAGATAATATGAAACACCATAAGATAGTTTAGATGAATTTGTTCCTCTTAAATTTGATCCATTTTGACTACTATAATAATTTACAGGTTGATAAGGCGCATTTGAATTATTTTCGGTGGTGTATACTCCACCATTCATCGGATTAGTGACAGAACCTGTATTTAATACCCCCATACTCGTATAAAGAGTAGGTGCAATTATAGTAAATTCATTTGCACCGGAAGAAGTTGGATACGGAATTTGCAAGCAACCGCTCTTAGCAAAAATAGCATCTGGAGCTGAACAGAATAAACTGTATTCGCTTTCGTAGCTTGTTCTTTTAATATTAGTGTTTGTAAGTAGATTGAGAAATGGATCTGGTAATGGGGATCTAAAGTTTAGACAATTAAAATTATTGGTATCAAAATTAAGTCGACCTTTAATATTCCAGTCATGTGTACCATCTGCAAATTTACGGACGTATCCTCCGCCGCAACAAGTGCGTGAGCCAGTTTCATTCATGACTCGCCATTGGTAAGCAGCAGGTTCTGATGTTGTAGTTACTGCAGGTATTGAAGTTCCAATACTAAATGCAGTAGGAGAAACGGTGTATCTTGAATATCTACCGGCCAAAGTTGGGTCCGTAAATGATCCTTTATTTGTTTTTAAACCTATATTGGCAGTTCCGTTGTCAGCACCTTCTGTGAACATGGTAAAGTCTTTTCCAATATCACGGCAGCAGCGATTTTGATTTAATTGATATTTATTATAGTCAGGTGTATTTACTAAAGGTGTAACGGCACCCTGACCACAAATTAAAGATTCTTTCCAGTATAATTGTTCAGCTTCTGTTCCGCCAAATGCCGATAGAGGTAGTGTTGAAGCTGTTTGTTCTTGCATAATATTTGGTGAACATTCTAAATCTGTGTGACATACTGATCCAGCTCTTCTCAAACATGCATCTTTGGCGATAATCGGATTAAAAATACTGGCATTATTAGGAAGAGTTAATCCTTCAATAAATTTGAATGCTGATACAAAAGATGATCCTACTGTTGGTTTGTAAACAGCTTCACCTCCACATGCATTTTGTTGAACTTGTTCGTTTAAAACTGTCCCAGTTTTTAAGTTTAAATAATTAGGCAGAGTCGGATCAGTTTCAATCACCGGACAATTTACAAAACGATTAGCAGTATTCAAATAATTCGAATCACAATTTGCGATTTGAGAAATATAGTCAGTTCTTTTTGAAGGATCGGCAGTATAGTGACGTCTTACTTCTGTAAAAGTTGAATCAAGAGATTTTCCAGGTCTACAAAGACCGATATCTGTAGTGAGTGGTGAAATTGAAGTTGCATTATATTTTAAATTAGTAATTACTTCAGCTGGCAAAGATTGATTTCCAGTTACATAATTTACCGGACGGCCCAAAATATTTGCATCAAAACCAAATAACATATTATTTGGTTCATTGGGAGATCTGACTAATTCACTATTAAAAGAATTAGAAGTTCCGGCCGCACAATAAAAATTTGGAGCACACGTAAAGATTTTTTTATTGATTGCGTTTAAACTAGTTGTATCACCCTTACAAGGTGCTCCAGCTCCACGATACACACATCGAGTTGGATTTCTTACGTCTATAGTCGCAGATAAGATTTCAAATAGAGTAGCATTACTTTCATTGTTTACTATTTCATCTGCATCACTATTTACAGTTGGCCAACTTGATTTATATTGAGTGACATCTGCACATACATACTCCCAACCAAGTTGAGTTATACAATCTGTATCGGTTGTACATTGATGAAAACGCTGACAAGTAGCACCTTGGTTTTGTTTGACATCATTATCGGGAGCAGTTGTATCAAAATCAAAACTTGCAACAATATTATTTGCAGTATCCGGAACAATATTTACTACTGTATCTGTTTTATCAGCAAGATCGACAAAAGCAGCATTAATCGCTAGAAATAATTTGGTAGTAGTTGCAGTTACTCTTCTGCCGTTACCAATCGCAAACCAAGTCACTCCATCAAATGAACTAATAAGAGCACCTTGGTTAAATCCAAACCAGTCACGTTGATATCCATTTATATAAAATGCAGTTTGTGTCGTTAATCTATTTTGACGTTGAACTTGAAGCGAACCTTCTTTTTTATTCGCGAATGGCAACATGGTTACCGGAACAAAGCATGCACGTCCAAAGTTTGTGTCTTCATAATTCCCCAACGTAACATTGTTTGAATAGCTGTCTCTGGTGGTTGAATATCCTGAAGATTTTAATCCGACTCCTTTTTGAGAAGGTGCGAAAGAAAAAAAGTTAGAGTACCAATTATCTTTAGCGCACTTTGGACAAGGACTATAGTATCCACTTGTCGCGGTAAGAATATAACTTTTTCCAACTTCTACAATAACGGATTTAGCAGGGAGAGCATGATTGAGATCTATACTCATTGAACCAAGTACTGAGTTAATATTAAAGCTGCCATTATAAGGACTCATTTTATTAAATTCATCAACATAAGAAAAAGCAACTCCTTCTTGAACTGTTGGAGGTATTGTTGTTGGTATATTTGTAATGAGATCATAATTCATACCTTGTGCTGAATAAAGTCTGTGAGGTGCTGTTCGATTTGAAACTGAAACATTTAAATTTGTAATTGGCCCCATTTGTGAAATTGGTTGAGGGGTATAACAATAGAAATCTACAATATTAGCAGGATTTTGTACGCTTGTGGCATAGAGCGGTCGAACACCCCAGTCAGGACATTTTATCGCCACTTCGGAATCAATTGCGTTACATCCACAACTGCGAGCAAGTTTTAATTTTATTGCATTGTAAGCAGTAATATTTGTTCCAGGTAAACATTGAGCGTATCCAATTAATGACTGAACATCATTGATACACTGATAATCACTACTATATTGTTTAACCCTATCTTGAGCCGTAGTGAGTGGAGTAGGGGCCGGTGTAGTCGGAGGTGTTGGTGGGGGAGTATGACTAATATTAGAGCAAATATAAAATATATTTGGCCAATTAATAAAACTTAATGGATTGATCGCATACTCGGCCATGGACTGATTATATTCAGTTGGATTATTGGTTGCAGAGGATTTTATGGTAGCATCTTTTACACATTGACCTTGAATACAACAGTCAAAACCTTTAGCAGAACATGAGCTATTACTACAAAGTGAAGTTGTTGATGTACTATTTGATTGCAGATCTATTTGTAGATTTGCACTACTAATATCTAATTTCCCAATAGGGATACCAGGTATGGAAATTGATGTTGTAGAAATTTTTCCAAAACAATTTGCATTATTTAAACATATTTTCCCTGGAGCATACGCAACCGCTGCGCCTATCCCCTGATTACAAGAAGCAGTATTATCTATCTCACTAGGTATATCTACTCTTAATACACGTTCAAGGCTTTTAGTTGTAAAATTAGTAATTGCAAGTGGAATGGCCCGAACCCATAGTGGTTGGTATAAAGTAGGAGAGCCAAAATCAGCTTTTATACAAAAAGAGTTTTGATAATAATATCCACCAGTCGTATTTGTACTTGAAAGAAATTCGTGAACTTTTTGTCCTCTCAAATAATAAATATTTTGAGTATTCATATTAATACTCATAGTTCCTATAATTTTCTGGGAATCAAACCAATATGGATTTACTTCATCGGCAGCAAATCCTGCAGGTTGCACTGGCCCATTTGTAATATTTGTTCCAGTTAAGTTTGTATTAAGTAAAGTTTTACGTGCATTTTTAGGAGCATCTAACATACAGCTTTCTAAAAAAACTAAACTTAATAAAAATATCAATATTAATCTATTGTTCATCGAAATATTTATCGTCCTTTTTGTAAGTGAGTTTGAAGAACTTAAGTTTTATTTGCCCTGTATGGTATATTTTACCTCTTAAAAGCAGCTAAAATAACAAACTTTAAGAGTAGGGTATAAGTGTTTATTTTTAGATAAGTGTGAAGAAGATATCGCTAAAAGAACTGCCCGAAAAATAGGGCAGAAGCTAATTAAACTTCTATCGGTACTTGAATGGATAATCCTTTTGGGATAGTAAATATGAATGTGGTATTAGGAGTATCTTCAGCAATCGTAAGTATTCCACAATGTGAATCAATAATATTTTTAGTAATACTTAACCCAAGACCCGTCCCTTCTCCAACTGCTTTTGTTGTGAAGAATGGTTGTAAGATTTTTTCTCGAATTTCATTTGATATTCCGAGTCCGCTATCAGTAAGAGTGAATTCAATAAAATTACCAATATCGCAAGCACCAATTTTTATCCAGCGTTTATCTTCTTGAGTTTTAATTGCATCTTTTGCATTGCTAATTAAATTAAGAAGTACTTGAGAAATTTGCGTCCCTCTACAATCAAGCGTAATACTGGGATCAATATCGTCAATAATTATTTCGATGTCGTGAGTCGCTAAATTATCTAAACAAAGTTCTAAACTATCATTTATTAAATTTTTTACTAAATTAGATTGAAACGGGTCGTTTCCACCATCTCGAGCATGAGACTTGAGACCAGTGACAATTTTATGAACTCTAGATGTGGTGTTTTTTATTTTATTTAATTTAAATAAAATTTCATCTTTTTTCTCAATTAATTCTGTACCAACTGAACGGATAACTTGATCAAGTAAACCGCCAATAATTGTCAGAGGATTATTAATTTCATGAGCAATTCCAGAAGTCATTTCACCAAGTACCGCCATGCGAGCTGAAGCTATACTTGACACTCTTAGCGATTCGAGCTGTTGAGCTTTTTCAATGGTATCTGTTTTGTCTTCTGCATAGATTGCAATTATAGTTTGAGAAAAATTAATTTTTTTTAAAATAAAACTAAACTGATGTATTTTTCTTTCTATTAAAATATTTTGATTATATTCCATTGATTCATCTGTTGATTGAATAAACTTATCAATTAAACTGATGGTTTCAATTGATTCAAAAAAATCTGCAAAAGATTTTCCTACTATTTCGGTATTGGATTTCAAATTTAAAATTTGTAGAAATTTTTCATTTGAATTCTTAAACGTCATATTGGTATCAATACAGGCCATGGGAGTAGGAGCGAGTAAATAGATTTGGTCAGTAATATTCATAATAACATCATAGGTTAGAGTGAAATTTATTTCATCTTCTATTATATTACAAGTGCTTGCTTTAGGCAAACTTAAGATTGATTAGCCAGAAACTGCCTTATTTAGTACACATTTAGAATGTGTGAATTAAAAAATTAATTAATTAAGGCCATTTGAGATTGAATTTATTGCCCTAGAGATGCATAAAATCACTTTCTAGCAATCTAACATACCGCTAATTTGAAAATTCAAAAATGCCCTTTGTAATTGTATTCCGTAAAATACATAATCTGGGACTTCTAAAAAACCTAGGCTATCCTGCTTTAATTTCATTAAAGAAGGTTGTGCTAAGTATAATGAATATTTAAATAGATATTAGCAATATATTGAATAGATATTTTATATTATATTTTTTCTTTTTCATCAGTCATCTTATTGCCATGGAAAATACATTAGAAAGTTTTGAGAATGCAGAGAGTACACTGGGACGGAAAATTGTAGATTAAAGGCCCAGTCATTCTTTACAAATGTACCTAGGAAAATAGAATGGAAACACTTAATATTAATGGATACACTTTAGCATACAACCGTAGTTCGAGTGGAAGCACAAATAACCCCCCTCTCTTATTAATACATGGCTTTCCACTAGATTCTGCTTCATGGAATGAAATGATACCGTTTCTTGTACATGACTTCGAAGTTATTACTGTTGACCTGCGTGGATTTGGCAGATCCTCTAAAGTTACAACTCCTTACTCAATTTCAAATATGGCCGATGATATTTCTCGTTTACTTGATCACCTAGATATCAAAAAAATATTTGTCGTTGGTCATTCGGTAGCGTCGATTTTTTTCTGTCTGAAGATAAATTCGTCATTGAATCAATTC
>JAVHRK010000022.1:0-6145 GCA_036171615.1 Bacteriovoracaceae bacterium | reverse complement strand
ATGATGTTTTGAGAAACTGAACCACGAACTACTAACCAAGAAGTTGCATCAACTTCCATTCCTAAAGTAGCAGGAAGTGTATTTGTTTTAACTTTTCCAGCTGCTGTTTCGTGTGTGTTAAGTGCTAACGTTACATCAGAAAAAAGTCTTGATCCTGGCGTAAACTCATGAATTCGGCCTGCTCCTAAAGAGATTGTTGATTCTTTAGTTGAAGTCATTACAGAAGTAACTGTTTCTTCTAATTTTGACATATCGTAATCTGCAAAAAATGACCAACCTGCAAATTTATATGATCCACCAACTGAATATGAAGGCTTAAGTTTACTTTCATCTCCTGCTAGACCTGCAGTTTTACCTGTAGACTTATCAGACAAATCCATATTTACATACCCTTCAAGATCTCCTTGAATAACTCCAAGACCTAATCCTAAAGCGCTATGTTTTTGATTAATAGTTGCTTGCTCATCTTTTGCAGTTGCGTAGTGAACTTTCGCTCCCCACTTCATTCCCATATCTCCACCTAAAAATAGGTCTAGAGCATTTGATTCTGCCATGAAACCTGTTCCATGAGCGATTCTTGAAGAATCATTTCCTAAATATAAACCGTAGTTAAAAGTTCCCATTTCACGGAAAAATCCACCTTCTGCTCTTGGTGCTGCATCTGAATCAGCTGCTCCAGAAGTACCCCATTCTGTTACGATATAATTTTTTTGCTCATTAACTGCAGCTGGATTTAAGAAAATACTTCTTGAATCCATAATGAATTTAGAAGCAGACCCTTGCCCTAAAGCCTCCATTCTAGCTTTAGATGCAAATGCACTCGTTGATAGAACAGCAAGTCCTGTAATTAATAAAACTTTTTTCATTCCTCTTCTCCTTGAAGTTAATACAAAGTATTTTAGTAATACCTCGGTTTATAAATAAGTTCGTCTTCATCATAAATGTTGAGTGTATTAAGTATCTTTGTCAACTCACTGAAATTAGATTTTATTTTGGTATAATTTTTGAACAAACAGTGCGCGAGCGAGAAATGAAATCTCGTTTGTGGAATATTCGCACAAGGCCTCTTTGCAGTGAGCATTAGCAATAGGTGCATTGATGCCTATAAAGAATAAATTTTGAGTACTCAGTTGATCGTTAACTAAGCAATCATCATAAGCTTGGTCGTCAATTTTTAGACATCCTATTTCATGTTCAATTGCGATGAATTCTTCAATTTTTAATGTTGAAAAATTTTCAAATATTTTTTCTAAACTCTTTTTTAGTTGTCGAATTGTGCGAGATATTTCTTCTTCTGAAGTATGGTCTTCATCAATAAAATGGATAAACTCAATAGTTTGATGTGCCCCTATAGTTTTAAACTCTCCAACAAAATGTCCCCATTCATGAGTGTAGCTCAGGGGAATAAACATTGTTTCTTCAATATCAGAAAGTGGTTTTTCAAATACAAATTTGACTAATAAGGCTGCTGAAGTTTGGGTAGATTCACAAAACTGGATGAACTTATCTGACAAAGCCCCCTTGTCTGAAAATAAATGCATATAATGATAAGGTGATTTTCCAAAGTATAATTTTTCAGATGAAAATTCTGTTCCATTAATACATTCAACTAAAAATCGTTCATCTTTTTTAGAGATTGATTTAATTTTTACCAAATAAGAATCTTCAATATTTTCTATTTCTTCTAGTGGAATTTCATAGCGTGTGCTGGCAAAAAATGCTTCATCAAATTTTAAAGCCTCGGGCTTACTCCTTCCACCGAAAGGTTTCCAGGCCATATCTTTATAAAAAATTGAAGGTTTATTAAAATTTTTCACAACCGATTCTGGAAAAAGTTCATGTATTACTTTTTGATTTTCTTCCCCGCGAATAGTTCCCGGGCCCTTAATCATTGAATCACTTGAAAGAATTTGATCCTCAGAAATAAGTCGTACATTTTCTGGGCCATATTTCAAGACAAGTTCTCGATACATTGCGACTGCAAACATATCTTTCCCCACCACGAGGTGAGGTACTTGAATAAATTCTTTTTGAATTTCGACAATTTTTTTCAGTTTATGAATATCTTTAAAGGACATGCAGCAAGTGTACTTCAAATAAAGCTAAACTGAGAAGAGAAATTATTTAATAATTAATTTATCGCCAGCAGCAATTTTTTTATTTTTTTTAGTTGAACTATTTGATGCTATTAACCGTTTTACAGATATTTTGTGTTTTTGGGCAACTGTGAACAATGACTCACCTTTTTTTACGGTATAATAGCGCACGTGCTTTTTTCTAGATGCGTATCTCCTGTAACCACGGTGGTTTCTTCGGAGTACTTCTCTACGATTTTTTTCATATAAATCAGCATACAAATTATTAGATGCTGATACTAGCTCACCTAATCTAAAAGGTAACTTGATACTGTCGCCTTTTTTAAAGCGAGTATTTTCAGAAACTCCATTTAGGGTTGCTAATACATAATTTTTCTTTAGTCTAAATTTTTTAGAAACTTCAGCTAAACTCATACCTTTTTTTGTAACTATATATTCTTGAAAATCTTGTGCAATTAAATTTGCCTTTGCACAACATTGTGCAAATTTCTCTGCAGTATTTGGAGGAATTCTTAATTTATAGCCATCAACATTGGGAGGTGTGAACCAACGTAAAATTTCTGGATTTAGTCTTTGAATTTCTTCAAAGTCTACGCCCAACATTTCAGATAATTTAATTAGATCAGTTGAAGCTGAAACATTAACTTCATCAAAATCTAGAGGTTCATGAAAATCTATTTCATCAAATCCAAATGATTTTAAATTTTTTCCGATAATCGCCAGTGCCATGATCTTTGGAACATAATCTTTTGTTTCTGCCTTTAAATAACGTCCCTTACTTAAATCCCAAAAATCTTCAGAATTATATTTACGAATTGCCTTTGAAAGCTTCCCTTCTCCAGCATTATAGGCGGCAGCTGCTACCTCCCAAGATCCAAAATCGCCATATAGTTTTGTTAAATATCTAGCTGCTGATACAGTGGCTTTGATTGGATCACGACGTTCGTCTTTATACCAATCTTGTTCTAACCCATAAGTTCTACCGGTCGCTGGCATAAATTGCCAAGGCCCTACGGCCGATGCCCATGATTTAGCAGAAGTATTAAATCCACTTTCTGCCATTGCTAAAAAAATTAAATCACGTGGTAAACCGTGCTCTTCTAAAATTGCACCCAAAATTGGCGCATATCTTCCCGCTCTTTCAGTATATCGTTCAAAGAAGCCACGACCACGATTGAGAAAATACCCCATCCATTTTTTGACTTGGCTATTATATGTAACTGGAATATCAAAATAATTATTTTCTAAATTTAATTCTTCGGCACCTTCTAATAAATAACTTTTGCATGTCCCTGATAATTTTCTTTCAGTTGATGCAGTTCCATTGATCATAGATTTAGATTGAGATTTTGCTACACGAGCACTTTCTTCTTCATCTTGTATACGATCTTGCTCTGTATAGTTTTCTTTTTTTAAACGTAAATACGCTTCTCTTACTCTTGCAGAAGATATTTCTTCATTTTTTGCTTCATCCAGTTCTGGTGTAGTAACTACAGCTTTTTTGGTTGAGGCACATGAACTTAGAGTAATTAATAGACTTAAAAAAATTGCTTTATAACTAAATGACTTCATTAATAATATCCTTATTATTTTTAAAGTTAGAGGAGATCCACACATCCTGTCGAATCGGGCCAGGCGCTTGTCAAAATTGTATCAGAATATGCTTACAAAAAAAAGATTTTACTTTACTCTAAGTATAATGAAATTATTATTAAGCTTTTTTATCAGTGTAATTTACGCGGGAATAATTCCTCCAAATTATGATTTCAACTTGAAAACTCTTGAAATTTATTACCCAGGTAAGTTGATTGAAGAAGTCAAGAAAGCCAATCCTTCATTTAAAATAATTGAGGAAAGTGGTGATAAAAAAATTTATCTTTTCCAATTCAAACGATCCAATTATATACTAGACATTTATACTCAGGTAAATAAGGACCAAATTACCGATTTATATGTCCGGCTTCCTCAGTATTTTTTACACGATCTTATTTTAAAAGAATTACAGGCAAAGTGGAAAAAACAAGATCGTTTTAAAAGAAAAGATGGCAGCGCTCTCTACACTTGGCTCAATCGTGAAAATTTTAATATTATTTATCATGGGAGTTGCTCGATTACATGCTTTCCTATGTTTCTAGAAATTGTTAGCACCGATAAAACAGTCAAATCTTTCTATAGTAAATTTAACGAAGCTTTCCCCACTTTTTAACATAGAAAAATAGTCCTATACCGGCGGCAATCATTAAAAAACAAAGAATTTGCCCCATAGTAATATAGCCCAAATAATATCCCAATTGTGAATCGGGCTCGCGAAAAAATTCTACAATAAAACGGAAAACGCCATATCCAATCATAAAAAAGGCAGAAACCATTCCATATGTTTTTGTTTTCTTTTCGATTAACCATAATAAAAGTGAAAGGAGTATTCCTTCAAGAAATGCTTCATAAAGTTGAGAAGGGTGACGAGGATAAGGTCCTCCGCCTTGTAAAAAAATCATACCAAACTTAGAATTAGTTGGACGTCCATATAATTCACCGTTGATAAAATTGCCCATTCTACCAAAAAATAAACCCTGAGTACCTGCGAGAGCCACACTGTCCATTACTTCAAAAAATGTTAATTTATTTTTTTTGGCAAATAAATATCCACCCACAATTAATCCAACGAGGGCCCCATGAAAACTGAGCCCACCTTTCCAGACGGCCAACAAATCAATTAAATTTTTAGAATAATAATCCCAATTATAAATAAAAACATAAAATGTCCTGGCCCCAATAAACATACAAAGGATCATATGTGTAATTAGCGAATCAATTTTATCTTCAGTAATTTTAAAAAAATTTTTCTTAACTAAAACTTTTAGAATATAACCTGAAATTAAAAAGCCGATAACATACATAAGACCATACCAACGTATTTGGAGTGGACCTAAATCAAAAATAACTGGATCGATATTGTGTACATAATATTGTGACATGGAAAAACTCTACTCGAGAATTTTTAAAGTGACAAATCTGTTCGAGGTCTAAAACTTTCTTGTGGGTGTACTAAACCTTCTGATATTTTTGCGAGGGCCTGTATCAGTTGTCTTACTGGTACTGTTGGTCCTGCATAATCAAAATAACTACAATGAGAATATAGAAAGCTTAAAAATTCTTCGTTTGTCATACGAATATTTCTATTTTTAAGCGTAGGATCTAGACGCAATACTTTAAACCTCGGAGTCATTTTTTTCACGCCATCCACTGTTAATATTCTTTGATTATTAATATCAATAAAAATCGCCTCTCCTTTCGAATCAAACAACCTCTGTGCTACTATTCCGTCATCTATTTTCACTCCCCAGATACCGAGAATTCCCAATGGAGATAAGGCCCAGCTTAAAAATCTATTTATTACAGCTCGCGAATGAACCAAGTTTTCTTTATTTCCAAAATTTGTATAACACCCTAATTGCCATTCTTTTGCTGCAAAAGAATAAATCATTAATGCGATATTTTTATAGCGATAAACACGATAACCATCTTTGGGAATAATACTTTCAAGACCGTAGCGGTCACTTTCAGTACTCATTTGAATTTGTCGTGAAACGCCCGCTGTTGCTTCACCTATTTGCAATACTCTTGAATGCTTATGCGTTGCAATATGCTTCTTAGCTTCAATTTCTTCTTTATCGGATAATTTGGTAAATTTAATTTCTGATAAAAAGTCACTAAATCTTTGCTCAAAGGCAAGCGGCTCAATGCAGATATAAACTGGAAGATTTAATTCTTTTTGATATTGAAAATAAATTTTTTTACTCATAGCGCAACCTTTGTTTTCTACCTCTGCATATTACTTCTCGGCAGAGTATTCTCTTGACATTAAGACCCTTTCTGAATAAAAGTCATAGATTCATAAATATTGGCTAAAATTAGGGTCAACAAGACTTATTTCTGAGCTAATTAGTTGACTAATTAGGTTCAAAGTAGGCCCCTGGATTTTGCCTTATATAAGGAGTTTTCATGTACGGAGTTGTAGAAATCGCAGGTCACCAGTACAAAGTACAAGC
>JAVHRK010000021.1:0-6149 GCA_036171615.1 Bacteriovoracaceae bacterium | reverse complement strand
TACTGCTCCCGCTAATAAATTAACCGAAGAAGAAAAAAAAGAAATAATTTTAATCGCAACAAGCAAAGACTATATGGATCTTTCTCCTTCACAAATAGTTCCATTGCTGGCCGATAAAGGACTTTATATTGCTAGCGAATCAAGTTTTTATAAAGTATTAAATGAAAATAAGTTAATGGAACATCGAGGAAAATCCAAGAAAAAAAGCCACAATAAACCTGCACCGTTAATTGCAACTGGCCCTAATCAAATCTATTCTTGGGATATAACTTACTTACATAGTTCGGTTAAAGGCAAGTTTTATTATCTATATATGTTCATGGATATTTACAGTAGAAAAATAGTTGGATTTAATATTCATGAAACTGAATCAATGGAATTTTCTTCAAAGCTAATTGATGAAATCTGTGCAAAAGAAAAAATAAAAAAACATCAACTAGTACTTCATTCTGATAATGGCGGAGCAATGAAAGGCGCTACGATGCTTGCTACACTACAAAAACTTGGAGTTGTTCCATCATTCAGTAGACCAAGAGTTTCAGATGATAATCCATTTTCAGAATCACTTTTTAAAACTTTAAAATATTGTCCTGAATATCCAACGAAACCATTTGTTTCATTAGAGGAAGCAATGAATTGGGTTTCAAAATTTGTAAATTGGTATAACTATAGACATCTTCACAGCGGAATAAAATTTGTAACACCAGCAAGTCGACATGAAATGCGAGATGAAATTATTTTAGAAAAAAGAAAAAAAGTTTATGAAGAAGCTAGAATGAAAAATCCAAAACGTTGGTCAGGTAAAACTAGAAATTGGGAAATGATTGAAAAAGTTTATTTAAATTATTTACAGGAGGATGAAAATATTGATATAAAAATTGCATCTTAGTGATCAGGTCTGCTGGTCAACAATTCAAAAAAATTCCGCTTCTGCTCTTCTTCTTTGGTCATTTTTTCTTTCTTAATAAGGTCAAAGATTTCCAATTCATCGTTTAAAAGTCCTTCCTTTGTATTTCTAGTTTCTTCATCACTTAAACCACTTGCAAATTTCACTAAATCTTCATAGTAACTTTCGGTAGTGGATCCACCAGAGTTATACCGATCTATAATCTCTTGAAATTTTTGAGCAAAGCTTATTCTTGTTCTGTTGTTATTTATAAGATCATCAAGTTTCTTTTGAATAAATGCACGAAGGTCAGCGATCTCAATATTTTTATGTTTGCATTGTTTAAATTCTTCAGAAAGTTTTTCAAAATTTATATTGGCTAAGTTCCACTTTACGCCTTGTTTGATCCCAGTGTAGCGATTTTGTTCTGTCCCGTTTGCAAACTCTTCTTCATTTGCAGTAATAACGCTTTGATCGAGCAATTCTCCAATCTTTTTTCTTATTTTATCAGGAGAGTCTTTATCGACTAGACCATCTATAACACCTCTTAGGTATTGAAAGACATAAACCAAGGGTCTTCTTTGTCCTCTCTGCGTAATCTCGGGTTTACAGGCTTCATAAAGAGAATCTATGGTATTCTCATAGACATTAAATTCTCTTCGCCATTCATCTTTTGTCATAAGTGTATTGGCGAAATCCTCAAATAGTTCGATATTTTTAAAGACATCATCTTTAGAAAGTATAAGGTTGAGATCAACGCCTTTCTCTTTGCAATAATCCATACCAATAGAGACTGCATCATCAAGAGTTTTGAATAATTCTCTTTTGTCTTGAACTGGCGGCGTTTCTTTGTCGCCAAGGGCATAAGCAGCTAGGGCCTTTTTCATATTTCTAAATACGTTGTAATAATCAATTATCTCACCCGTTTTCTTTGAGACTCCATTTATTTGATGTGATGTCACTCTGTTTGCTCGAGCGATCGTCTGCATGAGGTTGTGATCTTTCATTGGTTTATCAAGGTAAAGCGTTGATACAGTCGGAGCATCAAAACCTGTAAGCCACATTGCACACACAAAAACAATTTGTAATTCATCATCAGGATCTTTGAAGCGATATTCAATGTCATGCCCATTTTTATCAATAGCATTCATTAGATCTCTGTGTGGTTTGATCGCCAAGTTTTGGGCTTGAAACTTTTTTTCCTCATCAGCTTCTTCACTGAGAATAACTGTCATCTTGACATTTCTCATATAGTTTATCATTTGTGATAGACGTTCTTTTTCTGATTCCGTTTTTGCAGTCTGCTTTTCGCCCACAAGCCTTCTAATTTCTTCCTGCCATTGCATTTGTACTTTGTCGTACATTCGCACAGAGGTAAATTTATCTACAGAAACCACCATTGCCTTTCCGAGATAGCCTCGTCTTGGAAAGTGAAAAACAATATCTTTAGCTATTGTATCAAGACGATCGTCTCTTTTTATTACGTGAAGTTCTTGGGCAAATTCTTTTTCAAGTTTTTCTTCTTGAGCTTCCGTAAGATTTTCGTTTTCTAGGATTTCGTAGAAGTCGTCATCTAAGTCAGTATTTTGAATAAGAACTTCAGGTACTCTTTTATTATAAAATAGGGGAACTGTTGCTTCGTCATCCATGGCCTGTTTAAAGTTATATTCGCTTACATAATCTCCAAACCATTTATGTGTTTTTCGATCGCTTCCAAGAAGTGGTGTTCCCGTGAAGGCTAGGAAGTGTGCACCTTGAAGGCCTTTTCTCATATTTTCAGCAAGCGTCTTATATTGGGTTCTATGTGCTTCGTCGACTATGACGATTACTTCTCTAGATGTTTCTTTGGGATCAATTAATAGAGGGTATTCGCTTCCTTTATCGTATCTAAATTTTTGAATCAGAGTAAAAACTATGCGTTTATTTTGAGCCAGGAACTCTCTCAGTTGCTCACCGTTTTTGGGTTGTGCCGCATCCTTTTCTTTAATCGTTCCGGTGTTTAAGAAGTTACGATAGATTTGTCCATCTAGATCATCTCGATCTGTCACTACAACAAAGGAAAAGTCTCCTGTAAATTTTCGAAAAATCTTTCGATAGAGAAATATCATGGAAAAACTTTTTCCAGATGCCTGAGTGTGCCAAAATACTCCAAGTTTTCCTTCTTTTCCTTTTCTGTTGCGAAATGATTCAACCGTTTTATTAACACCTATAAATTGGTGGTTTTGAGCAATGATTTTAGTTGTGTCTTTATGGTAGATGATAAAGTTTTCTATATAATCAAGAAGTCTGTCTTGTTTAAATAAGCCATTAATTAATTGCTGAATACTTGTTCCGCTTTTTCTAAAAGTATCTGCATTAACTTTCTCTTTTTCATCATCTACACGAAGCCATTTGAAAAAGAATTCCCATCCAGCGGTAAAACTTCCAACTTTTGTTTCAAGAGCATTGGAGAGTACGCAAAAGGAGTTGTAGAGAAATAATTGAGGGATACTTTCTTTGTACGTGGTTAGATTGTCATCAAAAGCCTGCTTAACTTTTACATTTGAATTTTTTAGTTCGATGAAAACAAGAGGGATACCGTTTATATAGAGGAGGATATCAGGTCGTCTAAAGCCTCTTTCTCCTTTTATCCATAGCTGGGTAACAGCTAAGAAGTCGTTCTGTGTTTGATCTTCAAAATTGATGAGTTTAATACTGTCTTGTTCTTTTCTTCCATTTGCACCTTCATATTCAATGGGGATACCATCTTTTAAAAGATGGTAAACTTCTTTGTTAGCTGCAACTAGGGACATGTGAGTTCGTTTCTTTGTGAATGTTTCAATGGCGTCATTGATTTTGTCGTCAGGGATGCCAGGATTAAGGAGCTTGGCTCTGTCTTTTAAAATATTAAAGAAAATGACTTCAGACTTTGAAGTTCTATCTGATTTGTCATTTAAGTCTTCAGCATCAGCCGTAAAACAATTTAAATGACGATATCCAAAACTGTCTTGTTTTAGAAGTTCAATGACAGCGACTTCAATATTATCTTCACTTATAAAGTTAGGCATTTCTCACCTCATCAATCATACTTTTCGGGAATTTTATATCAAGCTTTTCAACATCTATTTTACCACTCATAAGTCGAAACATTAGCTTGTCACGATTTTGAATTAGCTTGTTGGTTGCAGAAGAAATTTTGATTTTTTGATTGATAAAATCATTTAAAATTTGAACATTAATCTTATCACTCGGGATAAGGATTTTGATAGAATTAAGGTGCTTGGCTCCTAAATGACCAACTGTTGCTCCTTGAATAATGGATTCATAATATTTTATAGGTGCTAAAATTGCATTCGAAATATAGCCCTCTAATTTTTCAGATTTAGCTTTTATACGACAAGATCGTTGAACCAAATATGCTTCTTCTCCGTGCCAGTGATTGATGTGAAATATACCATCCATTCCAACTAATAAATCTCCTTTCTTTATGAGATATTTATCGCTTACAACTTGGTCAGTGTAATCTGAAGTATTAGAGTCTTGAATATTTCGAATTCTAATTATTGGCTTTCCAATGCTTGAAGAATTAAACTTGTTTCCGTCAAATGGAAAGCCGTATGTGATATTTGCAATTTCAGGGAGAAGTTTTTCTTCCCAGCCCTCAGGGGCACCCTTGAAAAACTTTATTTTTTCATAATCTGGAAAGCGATAACGTACAAACCACTCTCGGTAGATCTCTTTTGTCATTTTTTCTATGATGGCAACGCGACGTCGATTGTTATCTATCAAGTCGTCATATGAAGTGAGAATAGCTGCGATTTTCTTTTGAATATCCAAAGGACATACTAATAGTTTAACTTTTTCATAAACTGATTTTGGAACCATTGGAGTGTCTATTCCTGAGTTATAACAGAAGATGAAAGGAGTATTTACTCTTAATAAGTAGTAAATAAACCTATAATGATTTTCATCATTTACAATAATTGAAGCTATTTGTTGATTGGTAATAACATCTTTACTAGCTATACCAATTTTACCAAAAGCAAAACTAAGGGTTGTTAACATAATTGCATTTCTAGGTACGACTTGATTTTTAAATTTTGCAATTGCTTTTTCTGTAATTGTTGTTTCAGTGGTATTTATATAGGTACTGTCAAACTTGAGGTCCTTTGGAGAAACAAATAACTCATCACCAAAGTAGTATGTTAAATCTTCAGTCGGAGGAGTCTTTCCGGTTATGATTTTACCTAGAGTTTTAATTTCACGCTCTGTCCAATAGCTCATCGATCCCCCGCAAGTTGATTAATGTTATGGCTGATAACAGACTCCAAGCTACGGGCCTCGGTATTCAGAGTTTCAAGTTCATCGTTCAGGTTAAGCATTTCTTGAATAAATTCATCCTCAGTTTTACCATCTTCTTCAATAATCACTCCGACATATCGGCCTGGATTTAAAGAATATTCTTGTTCCTTAACTTCGTTTAAACTCGCAAGCTTACAGAGTCCTGTTACATCTTCATAAGTTGCCTCGGGGAAACGCTCTTGGAGCCACTTGATATGATAAAAAAACATTTCGCTTTCTTTGATAGTTTTATGAAGTGCCTCTAGCTCTTGTTTAATTATTTTAGTTTCTTTTTGATCTTTGTGAGCTTTTTCAAATTGGCGAACTTTCTTATCAATTAATTTTAGCATTAAATGAATAGTATCAAAGAATGGCTTACATTCTTCTAAAAGTAGACGTTGTGACTTGTTGGTCTTTCGAACTTCAGTCATATCAACTTTTTCTTGATAGCTTGCAATCTTTTTTTCAATGGATGAGATCTCCTTAAGTTTAGGGGCTAGATTTGGAATATCTTTCTCATTGTTTTGTTTTAAAAATTCTACAATCTTACTGGCTACAGATTCTATAATGGTTTTATTTTCGACTAGAGAGCGAACTCCCTTTGTAAAGTAATTGTTTACAAGTTTAATGAAGTCTTCTGATTGTCCTCGATGTAGCTTGCTAATAATTGCAATGTTTTGAATTTGCTCTTCAATGAATTGCCTGTGAGCTTTATCAATTTGAGTAAATATATTTCTCGCATCGATAAAAAGTATTTTGTCATCCTTTTTATCCCTGTCAAAAAACCACAACGTAGCTGGTAGTGTTACTGTATAGAACATGTTCGAAGGAAGAGTTAGCATCCCATAAATCAATTTTTTTTCAATCAAATTTTTTCTAATTTCAGCTTCACTATGTCTAGCATCCGGAATTTTTTTGAATTGTTGACCAGCAGACCTGATCA
>JAVHRK010000020.1:0-6214 GCA_036171615.1 Bacteriovoracaceae bacterium | reverse complement strand
AAATTTTTGACTAATTTTAAGACAATGAAAAGAATGTGGTTAAATTACCGCTTACCATGTTTCAATGAAAAACTATAAAGAGAGTTGTAATCAAAATGAATATCTTGCTCAAATATAACGTACTGGAGGATTAATGAAAAAAAACCAACAAAGTCAGAAGCAGAAATAACACAAACTGAAACTTATCTTAAGGATCATTAAGCTATAATGGTATAATTATGGAAAAAAATATTTTAGATACAGAAGTAGTGCTAATGACTAAGTTACTTCATGATGAAAATTCTGAATTAGCGATTGATTTAATTGAATGGGAAGATGATGGTGAAGGACACTATATCTCCCATTAGAGACTATTACACTCAAGTATCTCTCCCCTATTAATTACGATAAACACTGATATAAATTTTCTTGCTTGGTTGCGAGTCTGAGCTGTAAAATATAATTACTTTTGCCAAAACTCAATAAAGGTAAGCTCATGGTTCGAGTACTCGTTGTTGATGACGATGAAAACATGCGAAATATTTTGTCACGCACACTCAGCAATGAGGGATATACTGTCATACTAGAATCAAGTGGTCGCTTGGCACAAAACATATTAGCAAAAGAAGATTTTGACCTGGTACTTTCAGATATTAAAATGCCTGATGGTGATGGAATCCAACTTACAGGTTATCTCAAAGAACTTAAGCCCCATATACCCATTATTTTAATGACAGGATTTTCTGAAATTTACAACGCTCCTCAGGCATATGACTTAGGCGCTAATGAATTTATTCCAAAACCATTCAAAAGAGAAGAATTATTAAGTGCAATATCTTCTTGTTTAAACAATCCTAACTTTAACCAACAAACTGAAAACATATCAGATGGATTTTGCAAACTTTCACTTGCAGATTTTATCAGTGGCAAAAATATGCCCGCTGCTGTTTACTTGCGTTTATCAGATCGAAAATTTATCAAAATATCTCATCGAGGAGATGTCTTTCCAGTTGAACAACTTGATAAATTTAAAAAATATGGAGTACTTCATCTCTATATGAAAAAAGATGAGTTTAACGAATATATCGGATTCAATATTTCAATTGGAAAACAATTGGAAAAAAATGATAAGATCTCAAAAGATAAAAAACTAAACTTCATGAAACATACAAGTGAAGTAATTATGGAAAGAATCTTTTTAGATGGCATAGATAAAGATCATTTTGAGATGGCTAAAACAGTTACCGAGTCCACTGTCAATATGATCATGGAAGATAATAATGTTTTTAAAATACTCGAACATTTAAACACTCACTCGGATGAAATCTATGCTCATAGTATTGGGGTGAGCCTCTATGGGGTTATGTTAGCTCGACACTTACAATGGACATCGGCTCCTACTCTTTATAAGGTTGCAACAGGTGGACTCTTGCATGATATTGGTAAAAAAGAACTTAGTCGTGAGTTACTACAAAAACCTCGTAGTGATTTAAGTTATGAAGAAATTGCAATGTATGAAACACATCCAACACGCGGCTTAAAAATTCTAAGCGATGTGAGGTCTATCCCTAGTGAAATTTTACAAATTGTTAGCCAACATCATGAAAATTGCCTAGGTCTTGGTTTTCCTGCGAAGCTTTCGCGACTTCATATTTATCCCCTCGCCCGTCTCATATCAGTTGTAGATGTTTTTTGTAATCTTACGATAGGAAGAAATTCCCAAAATCGTATGACTGTGAAAGAAGCAATCAACCACATGTTAGCAGTAGATGCTCCCCAGCTCGATAAGGAAATGTTTTTAGGACTTATCAAAATGTGTAAAGCTGAGATGAAATAGGTAGAGACATGGACATCCCAGATACTAATCACAAAATAATAAATAAACTCACTGTCTTAACTATGTGTTTAAGTGTTTTAGTTTTTCTAGCGTTAGTTGCAATCTTTGATTTACACTGGTTTCTTAATTTTAATCATATCTTTATAATTTCTTGCAGCTTTATTTTTTTAATTTTTATTACGTATACAGTTTTTAGGAATATTAACCGTTTCAAAATAATAGAAATTGAAAAACAACTTAGAAGCGTTGTCGAAAATGCGCCTGAGGCGATAATTATTACCAACGCAATTACACATAAAATTACTTTTGCCAATCCAACATCTTTAAAGATTTTTGGATTTAATTCTAAAGATATAAAAAAGCATACCTTCCAAGACTTGTTAGCTAGTGAAGATTTATATCAATCCAAAAGTAGTTATACAAAATTACTAAATGGAGAAATAATTAGATCCGACCTAAATGTTAAAAATCAAGAAAGTACAGTCTTTCTCGTTGATACAAACGTTATTCATGTAAAATTTAAGAATATCCCTCACCTTGTATGGTACTTAAGAGAAATCAAGGACAAACGTAGAACTGAGCGCTTATTATCTGCACGAACAGCATTACTTGAATGTTCAACTAAATATACTGATGAAATCTTCCTTCAAGAAGCGCTTGATATAATTGCATCTGCCCATGATAGTACAATTGCTTTTTTTCACAAAGTTGAAGCCGATCAAAAAACGCTCGTGTTTCAAGGCCGGTCAAAAAAAACACACTTCAACATAGATAAGGCCGGAGTATGGGTTGATTGTGTGGAACAACGTAAACCAATTATTCACAATGACTACCCCCATTTACCACATAAACAAGGGATGCAAGATGGTCATGCGCATTCACAAAGAGAATTAGTAGTACCAGTGTTTAGATCTCATATTGTCGTTGGTATAATGGGTATTGGGAATAAATCTATAGATTATAATAACGACGACGTTGAACGCTTAGAATATTTAGCAGATATTCTCTGGGAATTATTCGAATCAAAACAAGCTGAGGCTAAACTTGAAAATTCTCGAAAATTTAATGAACATCTTCTAACAACAATCCCTTTCCCGATGGACATAGTAGATTTCAATGGAAATATTTTATTTGCTAGCTCACGAATGATAGAATCGCTGGGTAGAAACCCAACAGGAGAAACTTCTAGAAGTGTAAACAAAGATGATAATAAACACACAAACGACAAAATACACATACTAGAGAGTTCAGGTGCACATCGTGGTAAAACTTTCGAAGTTTCTCAGACTGAAATTATCTACGAAGGAAAACAGGCAATACTAGAAATTTTTCATGATATTACAGATAGAAAAAGAATTGATGCTCAGCTTGTTCAATCTGATCGTATGGCATCCATGGGAATGCTAGCTGCAGGTGTTGCACATGAAATAAATAATCCGCTCGCATATACTCTGCTCAACTTAGAAAACCTTGATGAAATCCTAAATAAAATTGAACAAAATAATAATACCAAGGAGGCGAAAGAATATTTAGCTAGTTCTATTAATGGAATAGATAAAGTTTCAAAAATTGTGAAAAACTTAAGTACATTTTCAAGAACTAAAAATTCGGATATCGATATAATCAATGTTAACGAATCAATTGAAGTTGCACTAAGTATGGCATTCAATGAAATTAAATATAAAACTAAGATAGCAAAAGATTTTACAATTGATTCATATATACTTGCGAATGAAGGCAAACTCGCTCAAGTTTTTTTAAATATAATTTTAAATGCAAGCTACTCAATAAATTCTGGAGATGTTCAGGACAATTTAATTTCGATCAAAACCTGGCAAAATAATAATGAAATATTTATTTCAATTCAAGATACTGGATGTGGCATATCTGAAGAAAATCAGAAAACCATTTTTAATCCATTTTTTACAACAAAACCAACAGGACTAGGAACAGGATTAGGACTTTCAATCACTGAAGGTATTATTCATAGTTTTGGTGGAAGTATTGACGTTCAAAGCAAGTTAAATATGGGTTCAACTTTTACCATGCATTTCCCAAAGGCCCAAATTACTGAAATAGAAAAGCCAAAAAATAGAGAATTTGATACTACTAAAAAAATCACTGGACGGGTGCTCATTGTTGATGATGATGAAGACATTAGAAAAGGTATTGGAGATCTACTAGAAGATTGCGAGGTAACACTGGCCGAGTCAGGTATTGTTGCAAAAGATATTTTAAATAAAAATTTTAATTTCGATTATATCATTTGTGATGTCATGATGCCAGATGTGAGCGGGATTGATTTATACGAATGGTTACTATCACAAAATAAAGAACTGGCAAATAAAGTTATTTTTATTACCGGTGGAGCCTTTACTGCCAATGCTGCAGAATTCATAAAAGCTCACGAGAATAGAAAACTTGATAAGCCATTTAAACTATCAACACTTATTAATCTTATTAATAAATTAAAACAAGAATAAGGAAGTCAATTATGGAATACATCGAATGGAAATCAGCGTATGAACTTGGATTTGAGCAAATAGATCTTCAGCATAAAAATCTTGTAGCACTCCTCAATCAACTTTACGATTATATTCAAAAAGGAACAACAATCCCTAAAGATAATATACAAGATATTTTATCAAATCTGGTAAACTATACAGTTTACCACTTTGATACTGAAGAAGATTTACTGGAGCAGAGTGGTTATGCGGATTTAAAAGCACACAAAGTTCAACATGAAAGCTTTAAGCAATCAATTACTAATTATATCACAATCTATGAACTCAATGATTTCGATCCAACTGAAATAGCAGAATTTTTAAAACAATGGCTTTTAAATCATATTGCTAAAGAGGATATGAAATATGTTCCTTTGCTAAAATCAAAAGGTGTTATTTAATTACCTAATACCTTAGTTTCAATTATTTTTTCATTATCAAATATTAATTTAATATTATATATCTCTCCTTTTTTAATTGGTTTCAAGATATCGAACACCATAATATGAAATCCGCCAGATTTTAGCTCTGTACTTGAATTAGAATTAATAAGAATTGATGTTACTGGTCTCATGATCATCTTCCCTTGTAGCATTTCCATATTATGTAATTCAAACTTTTTGGCGAAAAGTCCTTCAGCCATAACCAGTTTTATTGGTTCTGAAGTGTGATTTAAAACTTTAAAAAATATTACACTCATATTCATGCCGGGAGGAGTGGACCTTATTGTAGCATCCTGTATTTCCATCTTGTCTGCAGCTAGAAGACTAAAAGTAAAAAAAAATAGTAAAATTGGTATGATAGTTTTCATTTTAACTTTCCTTTATATTGAACAATTAATTTATTAAGTTCTAACAGTATGTTTTTCGCTGGGGTATCATGTTCAATTTCTTTTAAAATTTTCCGATCTGGAGAGACTACAACAATCTGTGTAGAATGATCGATAGTGTACCCCATTGCTGACTTGAGTGGGACTTTAAGGAAGCTAATACCAAAATATCTGCTAAATAAACTCAACTCTTCAAGTGAAAGGGAAATTGGAATAATTTTGGGATGAAAAAAGGCAGTATAATTTTTAAGCTTAAGAAGAGTATCTCTCTCTGGATCAAGATCAATAAACAAAAATGAAACTTGAGATAAAAACTCTGGGGACATTTCTCTAAATGCCGCCGATATTTTACTTAGAGTAGTTGGACATGCATCTGGACAACTTAAAAATCCAAAATACAGTAAAGTAATTTTATTATTATTTAATTCTTTTAACCTGAAAGGATTGTATTCACTTTCTTTTTTAGTTTTTAGATATGAAAAAGTTAAAACTGAAATCAAAACGACAGTATAAATAATAGTTTTAAAAATTTCACGTGAGACGAACTTTCCCATTTGCTTAATATAGGTCAATAAATCAATTTGTAAACTACTTCATATTTTTTTAGTTATTTCAGTAAACTAATGAAATTTTACTCTGCATTTAATTGATAAAGTAATGCTTTAATTTTTCCAATTCTTTCGCTTTGAATTCCAGTTCCAATCTTCTTAGCTTCTTCTTTTTTACCGGCCAATATTAAAGGCACAAGTTCATTTTCTCTTGTATTTTTAAAAGCGATCCATATTTTTTTGAGCTCTGAGACTTTATCTTCTTTACCTCTAGGAATTGCTAAGTCCATCAAGCAAGAATTGGCAATATTAGTCGATTCTTTTACTTCGTTTTGTTGATCAACCGAAACGTTTCCTCCCATAAGTTCTAATATTGCAGCTCTTGCATTATCAACCTTTGACTTACATACCTCTGCAGTGCTAGTGGCGTTTAATTGGCTAGAAAAAGTAAAAGCTAGTATAATTAAAATTCTTTTCACTAAAATTTCCTTACTATAAAGTTTTTCAATTAAATAAT
>JAVHRK010000019.1:0-25174 GCA_036171615.1 Bacteriovoracaceae bacterium | reverse complement strand
TGTATGTGCTTCTTATCAGTATGCCATCATCACCGCACTATTAAAAAAATGTAAAATGGCCATTGCTCTTATTGGACTAAAAGATATCCCTATTGTCGTTGGAGGTGGAGTTGCTTGCAATTCATCACTCCGAAAAACATTTTATAAAGAATTTAGTGAAGTCCATTTTGTCGCTCCACAATTTTGCACGGATAATGGAGCAATGGTTGCCAACTACGCACTTAGAACTTTTTATCAGTCCATTCCATTTCCCGAATGTCTCACTATAGATGCTCGCGGAAATTTTATCTCTAAAACAAAGGGCGCTTCACCATGAGTTTACTTCCATTACCTGCGCCAGATAAAAGCCTTGGTCAGCATTTTTTAAGAGACCCTAAAATAATTTTTGAAATTTGTAATAATTTTAAGGATAAATCTGAAGCTATTCTTGAAATAGGCCCGGGTCCTGGAATTCTTACAGAGAACTTGGCCCACCACCAACTACCATTTTTTGTCATAGAAAAAGATGATCGTTTCCCAAGCTATTTAGAACAATTTATTTCCAGCTCACAAATTACTATTGCCGATGCCCTGAAAGTAAACCTTTCACAGTTTGTAATTGAAAAAAATATTTCCGATAAAAAGTTGTGGTTAGTTTCTAACCTACCTTATAATGTGGGCTCACCTTTACTCATTAATTTCTTACAAACACCTGAAATAAACTTTATGACACTCATGTTTCAAAAAGAAGTTGCTGATAAAGTTTTTCCTTTTGCTACAACTAAAAACTTTATGAATTCTCTTTTAGTTCTATGCCAATCATATTTTGAAGTTGAATTATTGTGTAAGGTACCCCCAGGAGCTTTTTCCCCACCGCCAAAAGTTGAATCAGCTGTCCTTTCATTTGTGAGACGAGAAACGCCACTAGTTCCTGCAAATGATTTTAAAAAACTTGAAAAATTTTTACGCTTAGTTTTTGCACAAAAAAGAAAACAACTCGGAGGAATTCTTAAAAGTGCCTATCCTGTTGAACAAATTGCAAAGATTTTTCAGGAGGAGAATGTCTTATTAACAATTCGTGCCGAGGCTTTAACCTTTGACCAAGTACTAGCTCTTTATCGGAAATTTAATACATGAAAAAATTAATATTTCTTTTCATAATTTTTTCTGCTCAAGCAATGGCCAGCTATCCTGAGTTTTTTGGGGCGAGTTATTCAACAAGTGCAATTGGAAATCAGGCCAATCTTGATAGTAATGACCCGAGTAATAATTATTACGCACCATCTGTACTGGCCTTTTCAAACCGAGTAAACGCAATTCTCCAGACAACTTATACTCAGACTAAATTTAAAAATATAAATAACATAACCACTGCAAATACAAGTACCGCATCCGGAAGTCCTATTACAGGAAATGCTTCAACTAAATACCCAAACTTCACTGGGGCAAGTATTCATTTGGCACTTCCCATTGGATATGAAGCTCACGGTAATCTTGGAACTCTTGGTGTTTCAATTTTTATGCCTGTTGGTAAATTAATAGAAACAAATTCTGGCAGCCCATTTTTACCAGAATATGTTCTTTATCATTCACGCTATCAACGAACGTCTATTTATCTTAATTTTGCTCACGCTATCAATGATAATTTAGCGTTCTCGTTAGGAACCATAGTTGGATTTCAAGCATCGGCTGATGTAAAAACCGATATCACACTTAATGGCGAAACCTCTTATGGATCTTCGGCCAGTGCTCGCTCCAGTGTAGTTCCATCATTGGGAGTAATTTTTTCAGCAACGAAAAAAATAAATGAACACAATATTTACCTCACTTATCAACAAGAAATGAAATCAAACCTACACGCACATGCGGCAGGTGAAATCACTAGCCCAGCAGCATTATTATTTGATTCCAATATCGATTCTGTCATTTTTTATGATCCACATACCTTTCGATTTGGTGGAAACTATAATTTTTTTAACACACAATTATTTGCGGGTCTTGAATATCAACTCTGGAGTGGATACAAAACTCCACTGATAACCATAACTAAAACTGCTGGAGTTATGCAACCAAGTCGAACATATGAAATTCTGCATACACGCAATACACTAACCCCACATCTTGGTTTCAAGCAAAACTTAACTGACCGATGGAGTTATGCACTTGGTTTCGCCTATCGCCAATCACCACTCAAGGGTGACTTTTCAGGAAGCGGTAACTCAATTGACTCTGATACCAATATTTATACTGCAGGTATTCAATACAGAATGGTGATTTGGTCAAAAGATGTTCACTTAGGCAGCACTTTTGAGTATCATTCACTCAAGACAAAGGAAGTTATAAAAACGGCCAATGAAGAAAATGGAAATATTGGCAATAAAATTGGTTCACCTGGCTATACAATTGGTGGACAAGTACTTGCCGGATCATTTGGAGTTAAATTTAATTTTTAAAAATTATGGGCATTAAAATTATAGGTACTAATAAACGGGCGCACTTTGATTATTCTTTACAAGAAAGTTTTGAAGCTGGTATTGCCCTCCAGGGAACCGAAGTTAAAGTTTTAAGACTTGGAAAAGTATCTTTAAATGAATCCTATGTTGCCATCGACGCAAAAGGTGAAGTCTGGGCCTACAATCTGCTCATACCACAATATTCATTTGGAAATATTCATAATCATCAGGAAAGCCGAGTTAAAAAATTACTACTCAAGCGAGTGCAGATTACTAAAATATATCATCAAATGAAAACTCAAAATCTCTCTTTAGTAGTCACAAAAATATACTTTAAAGACTCTAAGGTAAAACTGGAATTTGCTCTGGCAAAAGGTAAAAAACTTCACGACAAACGAGCAAGCGAAAAAGAAAAGGATGTATCTCGCAAACTTCAACGTGGTAACTACGATGACTAAAAACAAGCTTACAATTGCCACTCTCGCAATGCTGACTGATATAGGTCTTGCTTATTATACTTATAAGATCACCACTAACTATGAACAATTTCAAAAATATGCCAAGTTAACAATAACTGATCCAACTTTTCGATTAGAAGTTTATCAACTAATTATTCAAACTCTTGTCTTTATTATTTTACTATTTTTATTTTTTCATTTTCTTATTTATATATTTTTTTATAGAGGAAATAAATTTTCCAAAAAATATGTTCGATTTTATTTAATCACGGTGATTATATCACTTACTCTTACTGTCTTATTTTCTTTTGATATTTATTTTCTGATTGCTACCCTTATTTACGGATATTGTTTTATCAGTCTTAGAACTGAGGAATAATAAAACGAGTCGACTCGGGATCAGTCCAATCTGGTAATTGCAAAAATTTTTCTTGTAAAATATTTTGGCCGGCCAAGGCCAATAAAAAAGAATCAAAGGCCCTTGGGTTTTTAACTAGAATTTCTAAATCATGATTATAAATAAAAATGTCTAATTTATTTTCAATTTTCTTTATAACATCTAGACGAATTTCTATTCCCAACTCAATATCAGAAAGTAGTTCAATATCTTTTTTAAGAATAATTTTAGCTCTTAAAAGTTCAACTATAATAATATGTGCATTGGCCTCAAATAACTCTAGAGATTTAGGAAAATGTCTTTTGATATAACTAAATCGAGAGAGAATCATCAGAGAAGTATTACCAAATGAATCAAATGAGGTATTAAATAATTCCAAAATTTGATCGTAATAAAATTTCCATACAAAAAAATCTAGCGCTCTATTCCAATACGGAAGAAAGCCTTTCTTTAATCTTCTTTTAAAAGAACGAGATAGCATATGATGGTGAGTTTCTTTATCAAAAACATTCCGATTAAATACTATTTCATCTGCTTTATTCCGTTCCTGTTCATATTTTTTAGGATTTTGGTTGATCAGTTTTTGGTCCTCATTTAAAAGAGCTTTTATCTTTTCACGAGCAGCCTTTACTGTAGGCTCTGGACAAACTTGAGCACCTGGACACTCTAACTCACATGCGAGACAAGCTGGACGAGAAAGAGGAAAATCAATTACTAATTGCTTTACTTCAAAATTATAAATCCATGCTCTAATTGCATCATCGTTATCAAGAGCTTCTTCATCTTTCACAGGTAAAAGAGATTTTAAAAACCAGCGCTGACTTTCTGGATAAAATTCAATTAAACAAAAGTAGAAATTATCATTTCTACCCCCCTTCATACTTAGACTGCCTATATTATTTGCGTTCATTTAAAGCGGTCTCTCTATAATAAAATCCAACTCACTCATTTTATATTTTTTTATTATATCTTGAACTGAATTTTTATCTTCTTTTTTATGAGTGATTAGAAAACATCCCCCACCTCCGGCACCGCACACTTTCATACCAAAATGGTGACTATCTTTTGCTAATTCAAGACGCATTTCATTCATGGCATTGGTCAAAATACCTGGAAATAGTTTTCGTCTTTCTTCACCTTCAAGGCCTATCATTCGAGATATTGAACTATAATTTTTATTTTTAATATCTGTAAAGGCCATAAAAGAAAGTTCTGCAATTGTTGCTAAACCTCTGCGAACGACTTCATCATGATTAAAAAATGCTTTATAAACTTCCCAATTATTAATGCCAGATAATCTAGTTTCTCCGCTGTAAACTAATGTAACTTCTTGCTCAAGGGTAGATTTTAATTCTTCTGTAAAAAGCTGATTGACTTCGACAGTGCCAGGAATAGGAACAAGTCCTAAAATTCCACCAAATAATGCTGGATAATAATCTTGGTAACCAGCTGGCCCCGAATCTAGAATTCTGGATTCAATAGCATTAACCTTAGCAATAGCTTCAAGTCGATTAAGTGGAATATTAAGAAATTGAGATAGTGCTCGAAAGCAAGTCACTCCCATTGCTGAAGAACCACCAAGACCTGCTCCGGCAGGAGAACCAGATTCTAATTCTAACTTTATTCCCCGGTGTATTTTAAATAGATCTAGTAAATAGGCAATAAAAGTTAGTTGCTTAAAATGTCCCGATCTTAATTTTTCAGGGGTAAATTCAGAGGCCTTAAATCTATTTAAAGAATTATAATCACTAGATACAATTTCAACTCCGTCAAAATCAAGTGATGAAATTTTAACTTTTGCTTTTAAAGAAGTTGCTAAATTTAGGGTAACAACATTAGGTAAGATCAAATTTATAGGATTAAGATCTAGAGTTCCGCCTAGTAAATCAACTCGAACACTTCCGTTTACTTCAAGCGAGTCATTAGTTATCACCATAAACTCCAATATATGGGAGTTCTCTATAACGGCCATCAAAATCTAATCCGTAACCGATGACAAACTTATCTTCAATATCAAATCCTAAATAATCTACTTGAACTGGAGTTTTCAGGCGTGCTTTTTTTAATAAAAGTGAGCACAATTTTAAAGATTTAGGTTTTTTAGTTTTTAAATGTTCAAGTAAAAAACTAAGAGTAAGACCCGTATCAACAATATCTTCTACAATAATAATATTTTTTTGCACTAAGGATTGTTTTACATCTAAGCGAAATTGAATATCCCCAGTACTAACGGCCCCATGATAGGAAGAAACAGAAATGAACTCAACTTGAACATTGACTGTAATTGCTCGCATTAAATCGGCACAAAAAATAAATGATCCATTAAGAATGCAAACTAAAATAATTTCTTGATTTTCATAATCACGATTAATGAGTTCAGCGAGTTCTTTAACTCTTTTTGAGATATCAGTTTCTGAAATATAAACGGCAATGGGTGTAGTCATTGCATAAGTGTACTATAAGTTAGTATTTTTTTCACTTACAGAATTCAAATTTACAAAAAAAGCAAGCTGATCTTCATCTTCGCCGAAGAAGTCTGCATGAGATCTACATCGTGCTTCATATAAATCTGTCTCACCAACTAAGACTTGGACTTGTTCTTTGGGATTAATTCTAAAGGTTTTAGAGGCAGGAGCTGCGCAAACAGTACAAATGGCCTGAATTTTTAAAACACTATCGGCTATTGCTAGTAAATCGGCCATTGGTCCAAAAGGTTTCCCCATAAAGTCTTGATCTAGACCGGCCATTATCACTCGAACACCTCTGCGCGCCAATTTTTCAACGACTTTAATAATATTAGAGTCAAAAAATTGAACTTCATCAATTGCTACGACACGTGTGGAATCTAAGACTTTTTGAAATATTTCTATGGCAGAAGTTACAGGAACGGCTTCCATGGCCATTGCAGAGTGAGAAACAACCTCTGTTTCATGGTATCGATTATCGATTGCAGGTTTAAAAATTTGAACTTTTTGACGTGCTATCTGTGCTCTTTTTACTCTTCGAATTAATTCCTCAGTTTTACCTGAAAACATGGGGCCGCAAACTACTTCAATGCTTCCTGTTCCTAAAAGTGTCATTTTCTCTCCAATTACGATGTCTGTGTGTCATTGAATAATTACAAATAAACAGACTGGTGTAAACGAGCTGGGTACAGATAAAAATTAAAATAATCTGTCATTTTAGCAAAACTAGTGAAATTGCGAAAAAAAAAATTAAAATTAAAATAAACTCACTAAAAAGACTAAATAAGACACGATGAGTATTGCGATAATAAACACCAGAAATAAAGGAGTTAATAGAACTAAAAAAGCTTGTGTTTTAGTAAAATTTAATTTTTTAGAAACACCTCTAAAGAGAATAAAAACTTGAGCAAAAAAACTTAGAAGTGCTCCTGCAATAGGTAAAACTAAAAATAAATTTGAAGAGTACATAGAATTAACAATATCAGTCACATTATCTTTTTGTTCCTCATTACTGTTAAAAATTTGAGTATAAAAATTTAATAAATAAATCCAAAACTTGTAAGAAAAATGAAAAGCCAAAGGATATAAAATAACTGTTCCAAGCTGCACAAAAAGAGATATTTTTTGAAAAGAAAAACTAAAAGAATTTAGCATAAGGTGAGTAAAGTCTTTAGACGTTGAAAAATAATCATATGCTTGTACGCCTAAATAAATCGCAAAAACTGAATAAAACGTATAAATAAAATGAAGTGCCCAAGAAATCCCTAATACTTCGAAATAGGAAATCTTTCGTTCGTCTTGATTTTTATTCCAAGGATTTACTAAGGTCATAAAATATAATTTTAAAACTTCAAACATTATTTACTCTCAAAAAAATCATGTAATCGGTAGCTAAACGGAATTGTTTTACCCACATAATGATGTAGCTTTAATTTATTATCAAAATCACATAGCACGACATCGTTGTCTTCTAGCATAACACCTAAATGCCGATTCTCAAAATACAGGTCAAGAATCATATCTTTCTGATTTAAGTCAGAAGGTTTTACCATTTCAGAGACATGATCACCTGAAAGCTTTAAGAAATCGATTAGCTTTTTAACCTCAAGAATTCTGAGATTTTTTTTCAAAGAAGTCGCATTAAACATTTCTTTATCGCTTATATGGATTGTTTCAAAAAGGCCTTTATCAGCTTGAAAAATAATTTTTAAATCATATTCTTTACTTGTAGGGGTAAGTTGCTTTTTCCAAAAATCTTGAACATTCACAAAGAAATACATCGCATCTTCATTTTTTAACTCAAAAATTTTATCACTAAAACTTGGCTTGAGAAAATATCCCAAGAGACTTCCATATTTTTTATAAACATCTAGTGTGTAGGACTTGCCTTCACGATCAGTAATTTCTAATCGCGACAAGACTTCGTCAAGGTTTGATAATTTAACTGGATATATAATATCTTTTCCACTTAAATTGGTTAGTGTCTTATGAAAAGCTATCCAGTTATCTTCATCATATATCAACCCATTTGGTACAGGTGGAACAGTTACTGTTTTTTCAAAGTCTATTTGAAATTTTTTATTTCTAAATGTTGATACATCAATTTTCTTAAAATTAATCTTTTTTTCGTCATAGGAGAAATGACTAAAAACTTTTGTTTCATAGAAAAAAACATTAGTTAACAAAAACATCGTTTGTAATCGTTTATATTTAGCTTCTGATTTGTTATAATCTTTTTCATTAACATAAACACCCGGATCAGGTGATTCATCATTGACTACAAAAATTTGTTTATTACCATCCCTGGTAATTTCCATGTAAAAAGCTTGGTCAAAATCTAATTTTTTTCCAAGAATAAACTCTAACTCTCCTTTCGCAAATTTAAAATTCATTTTCATTGATTCGTCTGGAATATAAAAACTTCTTCCCACTTTGCTAACATCTGCATTTCCAATAGCATTCTTCACTTTTAGTCCGGCCAAGATCGTGAAGAATTCAGAAACTCGATTTTTTGAAAGTTCAAGATTATTATTCGCAGCCACAAAATCTTCACCTACTTTTTTAAAGTTAAGCTTGACTCCCTTGAAACCAATCAGTTCTCCCAACTCTTTAGAGTCTAGAATAGAATATCTAGTTAAATCCTCTGCTTTTTTATCGATTGTACCTTTCTCCTCCCACCAATATGTAATACCGATAAAGATGATAAGAAAAATAAACAGAAACAAATTTCGATGCTTCATGAATTAATTATTCCTTCTTCGCCGATAAACATAAACAGCAACTCCGAATAAAATAAGTGGAGTAAAAATAACTGAGAAATAAAAAACAATCCCTAATTGTGGAGCCGAGATAAACACAGGTTCACTTTGAATAATTGGCAAGTTAAAAGAAATTAATCGATCTTCGTCAACTAGCCATGAAAGTGAATTAAGAAAAAGTGTATAATTAGCTCCAAATTTTAAATAGGCATTTAGAACGAAAGTTGAATTTCCAAAAACAACAATTTTATTTTGAGCATTTTGAAAAGCAGCCGCTACAGGAATTGGCCCAGGCGTATCTTTACCTTTAGTAAAGACTACATTTTTATTTGCAACTTCATTCATTGTTGTTTCCCCCCATGAAGCAGGGAAATCAGAAGTCGACATTAATAAAGTAACATTTCGATTGCTATCATTGATTGCATCAACAGAAGAACAAAGAGGAAAAAAGACTTGGCCTTTAAATTTCTTTGTTATCGCATGTTCGATATTGTAGCTATCAAAAAGTGGAATTGAACCTTCAGAACCATTCACAAAGCTCTTTTTATCTATCACAAGATCATTTTTTAAGTTTAAATTATATTTTAAAAATAAATTTCGAAGTCCACGATGAAGATCACCATTTAAATCAGGATCAAGCCCTAATAAAACCCGTCCACCTCTTTCTAGAAAACCTTGAATAAGATTTAGTTCATTATTTTGCAAGGCCGTTTTGGGTCCCCAGATGACAATCGCTTTAGCATCAAAAGGTATTGCTTGTGCTGATAATAAATTGAGAGGACGAATTTCAAGAGCAGAGCTCTTCATAGCCTCATAGATAAATTGCAATCCATCTGGCTCTTTAGAAGTAAAACTACTTTCACCATGACCTGAAATAAAATAAACAACAGGGTCAGCTGGTCTAGTTATTTTAATAAGAGCATTAGTGATATTTAATTCATCACGCTCCGTCACCATTTGTCTTTTGTCTTGATATTCAATTACTAGTGCAGATGCTTCTGTTAAGTGGTACTCGGCAACTAGATCTGGTCGTACATCTATATCGATTTTATTGACGATAATATTGTTTTTTTCAGCTCGATAAAACTCTACTAATGGCATCCATTGAAGGGATTCATCTTTTCTAGCGAGAACGATAAATTTAACTTCATCTTTTATATTTTTTAAAACATTCTTACTTTGATCACTGAGAGAATTGATTTTAAAAAGAGAAGTATCAATCTGTTTTGGATGTTTAAAGGCCCAATAATTGGCCAGTGCCCCAATGAAAAAGACGAGACTTACAAAAACGATTGTATCTGATAGCTTTTTAAAATGATCTGTTAAATAATATTTTTTAAATGATTCTCGATACACAATGATAACAAGACTGGTTAACGCCATTGAAAAAACAGTTAAGGGAATATTCAATGCTAAAACATCTGGTATCGAAATCCATAATGCTATAAGAACAAGATACATAATAATAGTTACGATAATTAATAATTTTTTATATAAGCTTTTCATTTTACCACTTTCTCGACTGTAATGATTTTATGGTTAGCATGAAAAAAAACCCAATAAAACAAATAAAATAAACAATACTGTAAGATCGAATTATTCCTTTAGAAAATGCTTCGTAATGAAACGGGATTGTTAGGTACTGGATCATCAATGCAAAAATATAATTATTAGTTGCATTGACCGTAATTACCAAGAGCATTGAACCTAGCAAAAAACAAAAAGTTAAAAGTGCTGCGACTATTTGATTATCAGTAAGACTAGAACAAAATAACCCAACTGAAAGATAGGCCATAATTGAGAAAATTACTCCTGCGTAGGAACTTAAAACGACTCCCCAATCATTATAGCCTGAAAAAGAAAGGATTAAGGGAAAGATTATTGTAAAAATTAACATAAAAAAAATCATTGAGAAATAGGCTAGAAATTTACCTATAACAATTTGAAACAAACTTAACTTTGAAGATAAAAGTAAATCTAGAGTGTGTTGTTTTTGTTCTTCCGCAAATGAGCACATAGTTATGAGAGGGGATAAAAAAATAAAAATAAAATTGATATTTCCAAATAATGGAGTGATAACGGCCTGACCAATATTAACAGTTGAAAGATTTTTAGCTTGCTGTAAATAATTAAAAAATAACCATCCCATCATAAAACAAAAAAGACCCGCTAATATATAAATCAAGGGTGAACCAAATACATCTTTAAGTTCTTTTTTTAAAATTGCTTTAATCACTTACACTCCCTCAATTGTCATTCTTTTAAACAACTCTTCTAGGTCTAGTTTCTTTTCATTAAATTCCAAGAGTCCAATTGTTTCTTGAGCTAAGTAGTGAGTTATAAGTAGCCGTTGATCAATATCTTTTTTCATCTCTGTGTTGTGAGGAAAGATTTCAATCACATCACCCTCTATAACAATAGAATCTAAATTAAATTCTTTGATCATTTTCATTTTAATTTCTTCATCGAAATGAGCTATTGTCGCTTTATAACTTTTTTGAGTAGTAAATTTTTTCTGAATATCAGTTAAGGCCCCACTTATTAAAACACTTCCCTGATTTATTAAAGTTATATCAGAACAGAGTAATTCAACTTCATGTAATTGATGGGAGGAAAATAAAATGGTGTGATCACTTTTAAGTGATCTAATAAGTTCTCGAATTTCTACTACAGCGACAGGATCTAAACCAACAGTTGGCTCATCCAGAATGATAATTTCAGGTGAGTGAACAATTGCCTGTGCAATCCCTACTCTTTGTTGAAATCCTTTAGATAAATTTCCAATGAGTCTATTTCCAACTGTTTTTAGACCTGTTTTTTCTTTTACATCTTTTATTTTATTTTTTGATACTTCTTTTTTTTGAATTGCTAAAACAAATTCTAAATAATTGTCTACTGTCATGTTTCCATATAACGGAGGGTATTCAGGAAGAAAACCTATCTCACCTTCAATATGAAATTCACCAGAAGTCTGAGGAATTAATCCACAAAGTATTTTCATAGTAGTTGACTTACCTGCTCCGTTAGGACCTAGAAAGCCATGGACACTTCCTTGCTTCACTTTAAAGCTGATTTCTTTTAAAGCAGAATGATTTGCGTAGTTTTTTCTTAAATTCTTAGTTTCGATTGCATATTTCATCATAAAAGATGCTAACAAAAGATTCTTTAATTGAAAAAACTTAAGTGACACTTTAAGATAATAAGCTATGGATTCAATAGAACGTTTTAAATACCTGACAAAAAAAGCCAACAATATTGTGATTAGTACCCACATCATCCCAGATGCAGATGGCATTGGTAGTCAGATTGCTTTATGCCTGGCCTTACGCTATTTGGGAAAAAATGCCATTTGCGTTAACGAAGAACCACTACTAGAAAGATATAAATATTTAGATCCAAGCAATGTGGTTATATCCCAAAGTGAGTATAATTCTTTTTATGCTAACACTGAAATCGATCTTTTTATTGTTGCAGATACTAATTCACTCAATAGAATTGGTGACAATGTAAAGCATATTGCTAAAACTTCAAAAGAACTACTTTTTATTGACCACCACCCATGCGCCAAAGAACTCATTGCCATTCATTGCATTGATACTACTAAAGCTGCGACTGGTGAATTAGTTGGGACTCTTGTGCAAGCATTAGAAGTTCCACTTACTCTTGAGATGTCTTTGCCTCTCTACACAGCGATCTTGATTGATACCAGTAGTTTTCGCTACCCGACTGTTACCGCTAATACACATCGCCTGGTTGCTGATCTTATGAATACTGGAGTTACTCCACCTCATGCCTATAATATGATCTATGGTACAAAAAAATTATCTTACATGAAGTTATTAGGAAAAGTATTAGCCTCAGCTCAGTCAACTAAAGATGAAAAAATAGCTTGGCTAATCTTAACTGAAGATAAATTAGAAAAATTTCATGTTGACTCAGAAGACACTCACGCCTTTATTAATTATCTCTTAGTTCTTGATCATATTAAAATTGCAGTTATGTTTCGAGAGATTGGAGATGAAATAAAAGTTTCACTTAGGTCAATCGGAGATGTTGACGTAGGAGTGATGGCACACGCTCTTGGTGGTGGCGGGCATGATCATTCTGCAGCAACGCTTATTAAGGGAAATCTTGAGGAAGTCGTAAAAACAACAGTCGATAAATTGCAATCAATGTTATCTAAGATAGAAGAAAATAAAGAATAAATAATTATTCTAAAATCTTGGTGAGAACGTCGCGTTCCTTAGAACTAAAATTAAATGCTCCAGTCGTCAAAACAGATTTCAATTTTTCAGATGTCACTGGATCTTCTGGGTTATTAAGTTGAACATCACTTTTTAGGAGATGATCATCCGATTTCATAAATCCTTCACCTAATTTCTGTGTAGATTTTATTGATTTTAATTTTGCAGCTGAGGATATCTCAGTATTGGCCGCTAATTTTTCACGAATATCACTATCACTGATAGCAACTTTATTTCTATGTATTTTAAGTTTCTCTGATGGAGCAGCGCTTTTAGTTGGAGTACCTTTGTCTGCTGAAAATATTTTCATAGAAATTTCTCCTTATCCTGATTACAATTTTATCAAATATTACTGCGCTTTTGCAGAAGGCAAATAAGGACTTTAATGACCGACTTAAAAACTCTAGTACGAACGAAAGATGCTGTTATCTTTGATATGGATGGAACCATTGTAAATACTGAAGGAATTCACGCAAGGGCCGCTTCGGTTGTTTTGAGAGATATGGGGATAAAAATAGACCTCGAATCAATGTTAACTCAGTTTTATGGGATGACTGATACGGTAGTTTTGAAAATGACATGTCCCAATTTATCAGAAGAAGAAATTCTCCAGGCCATAGCTAAAAAGAATATTGAGTTGGTAAAGATTTTTAAACAAATGAGCAAACGAGAAAAAGAAGAATGTACTACTCCAGGACTTTTTGAGTTTTTAGATTTTCTTATAAAAGAAAAAAAGAAACTTGCCGTAGTAAGCGCAAGTGAAGACATAATCGTCAGTGAAACGCTTAAAACTTTTGGCATTAGTTCATTAATCAAAATTCAAATGGGACGAAACCAAACCGTTTTGACAAAACCTCATCCAGAACCATATTTAGAAGGCATGAGAAGACTGAATACTAAAGCTCTAGAAACTCTTATTTTTGAAGATTCTCCAACTGGCCTTCTGTCTGCTCACGCTTCTGGCGCTCATTTAATAAGGATAACCGAATTTTCTCACTCTAAAGATAAAAGCATATATCCTGAAATTAAAAACTTTTTATAGAGATGCATCGTCGTGAATAGTCACAGCACGAACGGCACATGATTCATCGAGTGTTACAAGAAGAGAATAATCCCCCTTATAAATACTCCCTGCTACAGAAAAGACAGTTAAAGTTTCTGAAATATCTTTTGTGATTTTAACTTGTAAAGTTTTAACAACTTTAGCCGCATCAACAATATCAGACGATTCAAAACCATATTTGCGAGCTACTTGATCAAGATTCATTTTAGCAACAACTTTAGCTTCTTGAGCACAATCAGCAGCAAAAGTTGTTGATGTAATTAAAGTCAAAAGAACTATCAATCCAAATTTTTTCATATATTCTCCAAGGTTTTATTTATTGTTACTATCTTAGACTGAATTCATCTTTATAATAGAATTTTATCATTTTTACATATTCAATTTTTTTTGTGTCTAGAATTCATACATATATTTTTTATATGTCTATTGTTTGTACAAGTCCCTCTTGAGCTTTCTAAATATATCAATAGATTATCAGTTGGCATCTAGCTTGTAATACAAACTATAAGATCAATTAATTTAGGGGGAATTTATGAAAACACATTCACTAACATTTTATTCAATAGCAACATTATTAGCTTTTAATTTCTTTTCAACTCATCATAGTACAAATGTTCAAGTTTCAAGAATGCCGGCCAACACTGTTGTTACCGGGAAGATAATATTCAAAACTGCTTCAAAGCCGGTGGTAAAGAAAAAAGTTGTCGTAAAGAAAAAAGTCGTCAGCTCAAAAGAAATGACGGCATTAAAAGCTAAACTTGCTGGTCTAGAAAAAGATCTAGCTGATAAAAAACAAGAAATATCAGATTTACAAAAACCAAAAAAAGACGAACAAATAGAATCTCTTAAAAATGAAATTGCTAGTCTCGCTTCCGTCATTAAAGAAAGTAAAACTCACGACAATGACGAATTACAAAACTCGTTATGTCTTTCAAAACGTCATGAAGCCGAATTAGAAAAACAAATTAAATCGCAATTAGAAGATAAAGAAGCAATTCTAAAAGAATTTGAATCTTTAAAAGAAGAAGTAAAACTTTCGAAAGTAAAACCAGAAATTCCAGTGGCCCCTGCTGCTGTCGCAGTTCAACCTCAAAACTCAGATATTTTAAATTTACTTGCGCAAATTACTTCAATGCTACAAGGACAACAACAGCACCAATTTGATTTAAATTCACAAATAGTCAGTATGTTTTCAAATATGAGTTATCAATTAACTCAACCTTCAATGATGAATTCTCTGTCTAGTGGACTAAGCGGATACAATATTGGAAATAGTAATGTATACAATAATCTGGCGATGAATCCATATGCTCAAATGCCAATGGAAAGATCTCAAATACCTACACTTGGTGGATTTAATTTTGGGCCTACACCTGTAATGCCAATCGCTGGATCAGGTTTTAATTTTAATCAAACACCTGCATTATCCGACAACAACGGTCAGAGATTGGCAATGGGTACACAAATTTAAAAGTAAAAGGGGAAAAAATTTCCTAAATAAAATCTAAAAATTTACGACAAGCCTATTAACAAATGTTGAGTGATGGATCACTCAACATCCAACTAGCACCGGATGCGCTTTTTAGGAAATAGGATATTGTCATGAAAATAACAGAAACCACTTCAAAATCTTCCGACAAATTAATAATTAAAAAGTGCCATATTTGTGGCCATATAATGGAAGATCATCAAGAAATATCTAAATGTCATAAATGTAAAAAATCTTTTCTTCCTGTCAATTACTTCTCTAAGGTTCATTCAAAAAATCAACAAGAATATGACCAACTTTTTGCTTATGGCCATGAATTACATGAGTCAGATCTGATAAAAGGACTTACCGTTCTTTGGTAAAAAATGTTATGAATTACTATGGAACAATTGCACCCCGTAGTAGAACGTCTTTTTAGTAAAAAAGGCTTTAATGCTGAAGAAATTCAAAACTTTCTCTCTTGGGATATAAAATCTCTAACAAATCTAAATCAATTAAAAGATTTGGAAAAAGCATCTCTAAAAATTATTAGCTGCCTTGATTCAAATCAAAAGATTGGCGTTTATGGCGATTATGATGTTGATGGCACAACTTCATGCGCACTACTTTTCCATTTTTTTAAAATGTTAAATACTGAAATTGAAATTATACAACCTTCTAGATTTGTTGAAGGTTATGGACTGCATCTTTCATCCATTGATGATGCTGTTAAAAAAAATATAAAGGTGTTAATTACAGTAGACTGCGGAATCTCAAATAATGAAGCTGCAGATTACGCCAAAGCTCAAGGAATTGACTTAATCATCACTGATCATCACCAAGACGCACGTCCTGAAATGCCCGCGGCCTTTGCAGTTATTAATCCCAATCGTCGAGATGAAACGAATATAGGTGAATTAAAAAATCTGGCAGGTGTTGCTGTCGCCTTTGCTTTAGCAATGCAGATACGAACTGATCTTATTAAATCAGGAAAAAATATATCTTCCATTTATCCCCTTCTGCAATTTGTTGCGATTGGAACAATTTGTGATTTGGCATTTTTATCTCCTATTAATTTACGTCTAGTTCGTCATGGCCTTAAGCTTTTAAAGGAAACTACATATCCAGGACTCAGGGCTTTTTTTACTGCTGAAGAGTTAAAAGCACCTACTATTAATTCAGAAAAGCTTGCTTTTCAAATTGGCCCACTTATTAATTCTAAAGGCCGACTTGATCATCCAGAAAAAGCACTGAGACTTTTAATTTCAAGCACCAGTGAAGAGGCCAAGATTTGCTATGACCATTTAGTCATCTGCAATCAGGAAAGAAAATTTATTCAAGGCGTAGTTTTTTCAGAGGCAAGAGAAATAGTTTCAAGCGAGTTAAAAGATTTAGCTCATGTTGAAGACCACTTAATTTCTATCGTCTATAAATCTGACTGGCATGAAGGTGTGATCGGTATCGTTGCATCTAAACTCGTCGAAACTTTTAAAGTACCAGCGGTTGTTTTTACGAATACAGACCATGAAGGGGTAATTAAAGCATCTATTAGGAGCGCTGGTTCACTAGATATGTTTTCGCTTTTAAAGGCCAATGAGCATTTGTTTTTAAAGTTTGGAGGACATAAAGCAGCTGCTGGCCTCTCTATGAAAGTAGAAAACTTACGAGAATTTAAAAACAATATGAATTCCGCACTAACTAAAATTGCTGTAATCGAACGAACCAAAATGGATTTTTACGATCTAGATATTAAGGCCCATGAAATTAATCCTAACTTGATGAAAAATCTTGATATGCTTGAACCGTTTGGAATGGGAAATGCTAAACCAATTTTTAAAATGACCGATGTCCAGTTAGTTTCTTTTGATATCATGAAAGACTTGCATGTTCGTTGGAATCTCGCTCAAGAAAAAGTAAAAATGAAAGGAATTAGTTTTAATTATATTGGAAAATTTAAAGCACTACACCCACAAGAATTATTTTCAACACAAAATCTATCAGTATTTTTCACATTGGGTCTGAATAGATTCAATGGTAATGAATCTATTCAGCTAATGATTGAAAAAATTGAATTTTAATTTTTTACTTTAGAATATTAAAACTGAATGTTGCACCAACAAATACTTTAGACTCTGTTGAAGATGTAGTCCCTCCAACTTTTTCTTGTGTTTCAGCTGAATTATATACAATGTGGTAGTGCAAATCTTCTTCTTTGACCGGATAATATTCAAGGCCTGCTTCCCAACCTGTGCGCTCAGATTTTGTAACTGCCCCATCAATATTTTCTAATGTATCTAAAATCATTTTAGCAAAGGGTTTAATTCGTTCATGATTATAACGAAGCTGAAAAACCATTGAAGTTGTATCTAGGTTTTTTTGATTAGTTCCATTTTTTTCTTCAGATTTTTTAAGCCAGTCAAATTCGACAATAGTTGTTCCAGATAATGCTTGAGCTCCAAAGGCCAAATACTTATTTTTATCACCTGATCTTGCAGTTGCTTCTTGGTGATAAGAAAATATTGGAATTATTTTTCCACTAACTAAGCTACCATAATAGGCAACCCCGTATGTATAGGCCGAGTGTTTATTTTCCAATGGAGCTTTAAGTGCCTGAAGATATATTGTTTGATCTGCAAACTCATATTGAAGAGAAACTCCGGGTGTTGCTCCTGGTAATGCTGACTTAAAGTGTGAAATCAGAAATAAATCGTAGTCAGAATAATCATTTTCTCGTCCGCCAATAAAAGGTGCATGCTTACCAATAAGTAAACTAAAACTATCATTCATTTTTTTTGTCACAAAAGCAGAATCTACCATATTGCCATCAACTGCTGTTTCTAAGGGCTTTAAGGTTAGAGAAAATTTGGTTGTCTCCGTTACTTTTCCATCAGTGATAAGTCGCAAATATTCAGTTGAAAATTGTGATTGGTGATCGGTGTGTATCCAATCAAAGCGTCCACGAAGATTCATAACTGTGCTCATCGGCATTGGGGCCAAACTTGAGCCGGCACTTTTAATATCCTCAAGTTTACTTTCGTCGGCGAAGGCCGAAAAAATTATCAAAAATATTATGAGGAATACGGCCATACGGTTTTTCATGAAATTCCTTTTGGTAAAAGCCAATAAAAAGGGGAGCCGAAGCTCCCCTTTTTAATTTTTATTAAGAGTAAAAATTATTTTAAGAAATTAGCAGTAAATTTTAAACCTGCATAGATTTGAGAAGGTTTTTCTGTATTTTTAACACCAGAAGTTTTACCTGTTTGTGAAGAATAAACAATATGGTATCTAACAGCATCGTCTTTTACTTCTTTCATTTCAAGACCAAGATCAAATGCTGTTCTTTCAGTAGTTTTTACTGAACCAGTTTTATTTGTATCTGCAATGAATTTAACAAATGGTTGGAAATTGTCATGATTATAACGAACAAGAGCAATGATTGAAGATGTAGTCATATCATCTGTTCCTGATGCTTTAACTTTTGTATTAAGTCCATATTCTGCTTCAACAGTAAACATTGCTGCATTAAGTTGTGCACCAGCAGATAAGTAAGTATTTGCATCTTTTCTTTCTGTAGGGTCAATAGCATAACCTAAGATTGGCTTAATCATCCCTTCCATAAAGTTACCTTTATACATAACCGCATAACCAAATTTTGATTGAGACTTAGTACCAGGGGATCTTTTATCTTCATTACCATTAGATAATTGGAGTTTGAATTCTTGTCCCATCATTTTGTGAGCAAGAGTTGCAGCTCCAGTTCTTCCTGATAATGAGCTATTATATTGCGAGTATGTATATACGTCAGGAGTTGCATACCAGTTTTCAATAGCACCCATTAAAACTTTTTGTTTACCAATAATTAAACTAGTATCATCACCAAATGATCTAACAATTCCAATTTCAGTAATAAATGCTGAAATATTAGTGGTTGTATCATTTGCATCTGCATTGTGAACTGGATCTAAAACTAAGTGGTATTTTGTTGATGCGTTTAAGCCACCATCAAAAGAAAGTCTTAAATACTCAGCTTCGATTGCACTTGAGTTCCGAGTCGTAGCTGAATCATTATTTCTAACAATTGCGCCAAAACGAGTTGTAGCTGAAATTGTGTTGTCTCCGGCCATTACCCCTACAGATAGTAGAGATGCAACTGCCAATACTCCTAATCTTTTCATTTTCTTCTCCTTGAAGATATTAAGTACAAAAAATAGATTACTTAATTATTTTCCTCAAATTATTTAAAGACAAGTAATTTTTATTTGTAACAAATTTCTTAACTAAACCCTAACAATTGTCAGCTTTTCAATTTTAATATCATTAACAGGTCTATCTCCTCTAGCTGTTGGAGTTGTACCAATTTTATTTATAACATCCATACCTGAAATTACTTTCCCAAACACAGTATGTTTACCATCTAAATGAGGCGTAGGGGCAAGTGTAATAAAAAATTGTGAACCATTAGTACCAGGTCCTGCATTTGCCATAGATAAAATTCCCGCACTAGTATGACGAAGAGCTGGATTGAATTCATCTTGAAAACGATACCCAGGACCTCCACGACCAGAGCCTTCTGGACATCCACCTTGAATCATAAATCCTTCTATTACACGGTGAAAAATTAAGCCATCATAGAATGGTCCTTTTTTTTCAGTTTCTTGACGGCCTTCTGCTAAATTAACCAAATTCCAAACAGTTTCAGGACATTCTTTTGCGTATAACTCAATATCAAATTCTCCAACATTTGTTGTGAATTTTGCCGTTAGACGATCTACAGGTTCTTTGTAATCATTTTTTTTAATTGTACCTAGTCCAAACATAATTTTCTCCTTAGTAGTTACTTATTTTATAATTGCCTTTCAGCTCTTTCATTTCTTGAATTTTTGTATGTGAATATAAAATTATTTCTTGATTGGCCTTAAAAAATTGATCAATAAATAAACTAAAGCTTGGGATTTTATTTCCCGCTAAATCAAATATTGAAAACATTTCAGCTGTGATCATTTTATAATTATGGTCTACGAACTTACTTTCTAATTCCACTTTAGTAAGACATAAACTTATTAATACAGGTACACCTAAGTCTTGTACTTTGGAGTTAAGAAATTTATTAATAGCTGAATCATCCACTCCATCAACCCAGATCAGATGTATTCGCTTAAAAGTTGGTGCTTCAAAAAATAAGATTTTAGATGTTACTTTATCACTTGCTCTAAAAAATAATAATTGTTCTTCTGGGAAAGGTATCAAAGCATCAATATTTTTGGATAATCGAATATACTCGTCATTAAATGAAGCTTGTATTTGGATGGCAGTTGCATAATCAATTGAATAACTTTTCATCAAAGAATTAATATCAAAATAACGAATTTGATTTTTGCGCAAACATCCTGCCGTCGCAGAGAAATTGGCCCAGGGAGGTATTTCAGAAAGAAAATATTTTTCAATTCCAGAAGATTGATAATAATTTTCTATTGTACGTGGCTTGATATTTTCATTGGCACATCCGGCAAATAAAATTATCAGTAAAAATAGATATTTCACGATTCTGCCTTACTAAAAAAAGTCATTATATTTTTTTCGATATCTTCTAGTAAATCTATAGAGTCAATTTGGTAATAACCTGGTTCGTTTTCACGCATGCCATTTTTAAGAAGTGAATGAGAGAAATACCCCTGTGAAACCAAAACGGCATCGACTGATAATGTTTTTAATTCAATTTCACAATTTTTATTTTTTCTAAATTCAGGGGACTCAATTGTTACAAAAATTTCATTTTTGTCCAATAATTTATCCACAGATGTAACATTAAATCCCGAATAAATAGTAAACTTTCTAAGTGGTTCAATTGGTGGAGGTATTTTAACTTTCACAAAATCGTCTAAATCTCGCCATTCTCTTAGTTTCTCTTCAAAAACAATTTTTTGTTTTTCAAAAGCTTTATCGCTTACTTTTGCAATATGCAGGGCCGAAATATCTGACGTATTATGGCGTACCCAAACAAGCGTCCGTTCAGTTTCAGCAAATAACCATGGAGTTAATTTCATCAAAGTCAATTCAGCCAGTGGGCCTTCACCGACCAGGACTAAACTCTTCTTACCTACTTCTGAAAAATTTTTAAATATTTCTTTCTCATAATAAAATGGAGAATTATCTTTTAGGTTATTTTCATTTAAGGCCAATACCCCACCTGGGCCCATCATGCGAAGCTTTTTGCCTGCGCCAGTGGCCTCAATAACTAAATCGCAATCGATAAAACTCTCCACAGGAATATGTAAAGATTTTAAAACATCTTCACCTAATTGTTTAAATATTTCAGGATTCTCCTCTACTTGTTTGAGAATAGACTCAGATGGATTGACGGAATAGACGACTCTAAATAAATCAGTCAATCGAGTATGCCCTTCACCTACATCCTCATCATCATTAAGAAAACGTTTATGCACACGCAAGACTTCGCCTTTCATCGCGAGATTTTCAGTTTCAATGTATTCGATCAAGGGAAGAATTTCATTTTCCCAATATCTTTTTAAATCAAGATCTGGAAAATATTCTAAGGAAAAGTGGATTCCACCACCAAACGGAGCTTTTTGAAATAGAATAACCTGTGCACCCAGTTTGTGAAAATGAACTGCTGTTTGAATCGCTATGGGGCCAGAGCCAATAATGGCCAATTTCATATTTGTACTCCTGTTTCCAGAAGTACAAATCTAGCACAAGAATAAAGCTACTTGAAGTAAACTTTTGTATCACCTTTATCTATGGCCGAGTGCTCTGCAAATTTATAGATAAAATCAATAAAACTGCCTAGTGCCTCAAAAGATGGCGATGTTTTATCAAATTCACAGCCATATTGCATAAACGTTCTACCATCGTCGCTTAGAACTTCTCTTGACTGTCTAACATTCATTATGACAGGAATATAGGAATGCTCGGTAAAATACATTCTCATACTGACTTCGAAGTCATAGGCCAGAGTTTTATCTTTTGCCGTATTAAAAGGTACCTGAAATGAGCAACCATCTCCGGCGATATCAACCATTGTAACTGGATATATAGAACCATTATCATCAATAACTGAATAAGCACCCAAGAAATTTTGAAAAACTATTCGATTAAAAGCTCTTCTTTTTTGTTCAATAGTGTCTGCTTTCTTTTTGTTGAAATCTAGTATTTTAAATTCTGACATATTTCTCTCCTCAGTTACAACTAGAGGACTGCTCGGCAGAATATAAAAAATTTTTAAGATTTTTTTTGATAACTAGGAATTTCAGAAATTTCTTCCTGCATCCGCATAAAAGAGTCTAATCTTGAGAATATTAATTGGTCATTACGATCTAATTTATTTAATTTTTCTTGAAAATAACATCCTTTTGTATTTTCAAGATGGGAACAATTTGAAAATTTACACTGAACGGCCAAGGCTTCAACATCTGGAAAGAAAGTGATTAAGTCTTCTATTCTTAAATCCTCGACTCCAAATGATCTAATTCCAGGTGAATCAATCATTTCAAAAGTATCACAGTCTATAATTTCACTCCATGTCGTCGTGTGTTTTCCTTTTCCTGCTCTTCCAATTTCAAGTGATAATAAATTAATTTTTCCATCTGAAACTAAAGAAATTGTTTTGCTTTTCCCCACTCCTGATTGACCTAAAAAAATTGAAGTTTTATTCATCAATCGTTCTTTTAAATCAACTTGTCCTAATTTTAAATAAAGTGGTTTATAAGTTTTATCAGTTGCTGAAATTTCAAAACACTCAACCCCCAAAGTCTTTAATCTTTCAACTTCAAAACTCAAATCAAAAAGAGTTGGATCAAACTCATCCATTTTATTAAAGACGATTAAAGGGTGTAGATTCCACTGGTGTGCACGAACTAAAAAGCGATCAATAATTCCGCGTTTATATTCTGGCCTTGAAACAGATGTAACAATGACCATTAAGTCACAATTAGAGGCAGTCACTTTCTTTTTTTGTTCACGAACTATAAGTCGAAAAAGTTCATTTACTCTCGGAAGGACTTCCATAATGACATTATTTTCAATCATTACGTAATCACCAACAACAATTGTATTTTCATCACCTTTTAATAAATTTCCTAGCGCCACTGCGGTGACAAGTTCCTTAGTTTCAATTATCTTGCATTCAAATTCTCTCTTAGCAGATTTCATCACACGAGCTTTTAGCATGACATGAATCCTTCAGGAAAAAATTGCTTATTTGGATCAAATTTCTTTTTGAGTTCCTTAAAAACAGTTTTTTGATGAACATTATAGAAGGGAGTAATAAATTTTTTCTTCAATAAGCCGATGCCGTGCTCTGCAAATGGAGAACCATGCCAGAAAGAAACTTGTTCATATAAACGCATCAATTCATTATTACAAAATGTTTCTTGCTCTGGAGTTGGCATAAAATTAAAGTGCAAATGAGCGTCGCCAAAATGCCCAAATAAGTTATAGGCCACTCCGTGCTTTGTAAAACTCCTATAAAAACTTAATAAATTTTCAAAGTCTGTAGCACTAACTTGTACATCAGTTCCTTTCTTAGTAACTCCCATTCGTGAATTTTCTTCGAAAATTACTCGTGGCACCGACATACGTAACTCGCGACACTTTGAAGATGTCATTTCAAAAATATTTTCTTCTTGAACTGTATGTAATTTAGATAATAATTGGTCATGAATTTCTTCAAAACTATTTTTTGTTATTTCTAGAAAGATTATATCTTGATTTTTTCCAATCCTTTTTTCAGCTGGTAAATAGGCAATAGAATTGGCATCTATAAATTCACAAGCTCGTATTTTTCCTCGAAATCCCTGTACCGCTTTAAATATTTCTAGATGCGAGGTAAAATCATCTTCCCATTTTGGCAACAGTATAAAAAGATAAGTTTCCTCTTCATAGGGAATCGTTTTTAAAAGCGCTTGGGTTATCACGCCAAGTTGTCCTTCTGTACCAGTCATTAAATCAGTTTCTACTTCAAAGCGTGGATAAGGAGCATTTTTGAAATTAACAAATTTTTTAAAATCTTTTTGGTAATAAGTTAAATTAATCGGTAGTTCCAATTTTTTACTACTTACTATTTTTTTTTCATTTCCCTCAAAATCTAAATAAATAATCTCTAAAATTTGTGAGCGCAAGTTCCCAAATCCAAAAGAACGCTCCCCAGTACAACTGGTTGCAACTCCGGCCAGAACTCCTGCAAGTTCTTCAGTTGGTGAAGTCATCACCTCTCGTCCATGTGAACGGCAATACTCTTTGGCCTCTTTCCAAGTAACAAAGTCTTGAATCAGGAGATTACCATGTTCATCAAGTGATATTTTTCCAGGAATAGTTGAAAGATTACCAAGCACCGTGTCTTGTTCTAATTGACTATCTAGATTTTCAAAAGGGATAACTGTTGAAGTTTGCGAAGAATGATAAAGGGTTGGTACACCAGATTTAAGGTGTTTCTTGAGTTCGAGATGGTTATAAAAATTTTTTTGTGTCATTCAAGATTAGTCTAAGCTACTCGACACCTAATTGGAATCTTTCACTTGACATAAAGGGCCTAAAATATTATTTTTTTGCTCTAATTCTATATCCGATCAATTTTATGGATTCGTAGCTCAGTTGGATAGAGCAACCCCCTTCTAAGGGGTAGGTCGTAGGTTCGACTCCTACCGAATCCGCCATTTAATATCTAATCTACCCCACTTTATTAGCACTAATCGCCTGAAGCAACCCGATCATTTTTTTTTGCTGCTTTACTTCGCGACTATCTTCTCCAAATTTTTTAATGATACTGCCTAAATCATTTTCCCGAACTGAAATTTCTAACACTCGATGAACGGCCAATTCAACTTCCGATTTTTTAAAAGGCTTGTCGACAAAGTCATGGATACCTAATTT